>NZ_WTAR01000061.1 GCF_013139515.1 Lutibacter sp. | reverse complement strand
ATACTACTGGATATGATATTGGGTATAGATATGTATTGTTTCCACACCAATTTCCAGAAATATTTATTGAAAAGGTGGAAGGAAATTGGTATTATTCTTCTGAAACAGTATTAAAAGTAAATGAACTTTACAAAAGTATGTATCCTTGGCATACTGAGAAGTTACAGCAAATTATTCCAGATGTTGGACATGTTAAATTTTTAAAAATTGAGGTATGGCAATATTTAGGTTTGCTAATTATAATTGCTATTTGTATTCTGCTATTTTATGTGCTTAAAAAAATTGTATTCTTCATTTTGCAAAAAATACAATATGTAATTATACATAAATCAAGTGAAAAGATTAAAACAGCTTTAAAAAAATTAACAAGACCAATAGTACTATTGTTATTAATGTGGTTTGTTAAAATAGTGCTTCCATCACTGTTACTTCATTTAGAGGTAAATACGGTGTTGTTTTTAGTGTTAAATATAATGGTAACAGTTTTTTGGATTTATGTATTCTTAAAACTAGTACAGGTTGTAATGAGTATTTATGCAGATTTTGCTGAATCTACACATGGTAAATTAGATGATCAATTAGTCCCAATTTTGAATAATTTTTTAACTGGAATTGTTATAGTTTTAGGTTTTTTGAAGTTGCTTACTCTTTTTGGAATTGAACCAGTAACTGTAATTGCTGGAGCTTCAATTGGTGGTTTAGCAGTTGCTTTAGCTTCTCAGGACACTGTAAAAAATCTGATTGGTACCGTAATGATTTTTATTGATAAACCTTTTCATATTGGTGATTGGATTGAAGCCGGTGAAGTTGTTGGTACGGTTGAAACTGTTGGGTTTCGTTCTACTACTGTAAGGGCTGCAGATACTTCGGTGTATCAAATACCAAATAGTAGTTTGTCTGAAATGGTTGTGAATAATAAAGGATTGCGTGCTTTTCGTCGTTATTCAACAAATTTAGGATTGCGCTATGATACACCACCAGAATTAATAGACGCTTTTGTAACGGGTGTTCGAAAAATTATTGAAATACATCCAGCTACTCGTGATGATGCCTTTAATGTTGAGTTTACGGGTTTTGGAGATTCTTCATTATTGATATTGGTAAATGTTTATTTTGTTGCTTTAGATTGGAGTTTAGAGCAATCATCTAAACATAGTTTGCATATTAAAATTTTAGAATTAGCACAAGAATTAGGAGTTGATTTTGCGTTCCCATCTACTACAGTTATGATTGAACAATTTCCAGAAAAGAAGGCTGTAACTATTGATTATGATACTGAGAATAAAAGAATTCAAAATATAATAAACAACATTAAATAGCTTATCATTTTATTCTATCAATTTTAATTTATTTAAAAATAAGTTGATAAAATAGTGTTTCTAAATACCAATTTTAGTAACTTTATATTACTTCCAAACCTCTTGATTTTAAAGGGGTTTTAATCGATTTCTAAAAATAATAGTATTTTCTCTAAATAATTGTACTATTTTTTTATATTAATTGTACTATCCTATGATATTAATTGTACTATTTTTTTTGACAAGTTCAACGGATAACTCAATATCTCTTGATGATATTTCATTATCTTTTACCGATATACAAAGTTTTGTTGGTTGCTTTTTCTTACTTTAAGGGTTAAGGTTAAACTTCCTTTTTTCAAAAAACAAAACTGATTGTCTAAATAATATTGAAACCCGTTGTTCTAAATTTGATGGAAACCTGCGTATACTAGGCTAAATATTTTGTAGTTCTCCTTTGCTAAAGATTCTCGCATTCGCGAGAATGACGGTTTAGTTTCATTATTGCGAATGATGATGAAGCAATCTCATGAGTAGAACTATAATATAACCAATTACGAGGTTACTATTACTACTAGTAATAAGACGTTTTTGTGCACCTTAATTTTATCTTTTTTATAAAACAATTATTCTTTAAAACCAAAAAAGCAACGATTTTACAATCGTTGCTTTTTGTTATTATTTAGTTTGGTTTTTTAGTTGTTTACCAAAATAAAGGTGTTCTTTTTTTAGTAGTGTGTTTGACATTTGATCCTAAATCAAAAGCCAAACTCTAATTATTGTTCCAATTTTTTTAACTGTTTTTTAATTTTTTTAATGGCAGATTCAATAGGTTTTTCTGGCTCAATAACATTGTATGCTCCCCAAAATTCTGGGTCAGAAAAGCCAGAAGCTTTTTCACTTATAATTACAGAAGGCCTTAACCTATCTTTAACTTTAAACAATTTATTTGTTTCATTTTTTTTCCAATCTGTTATCGCCATTTCAATTGTTGTGTGGTATATGGTATTGAATAATTTACGATTCCAATTAATTTTAAAACTAAGCTGAATTCTGCTGTAACCATAATACCATTTGCCATTCTTAACACGATAATCTATTTGATACAATGCTTCAGTAGGGTACACATTAGCGTCTTTAGGTTTTCTTACAATAAACACTTTACTTGCTTTTTCTTTATCTTCAACATTTAATTGAAATTTAGCATTGGTTAATGCTAGTGTTTGGGCATCAATATATAATTTTCCATAAAAAAGAGGAGTTTTAACATGTGGTTTTTGTTTAAAATTAACCACGTAAATTATGCGGTTGTCAACTTTTGTTGGTGTATCAAAGCTAAAATCATAAATTTCAACCATGTCTTCTTCAAAGAAAAATGTTGGATTTTTTATAATATCAATATATAATGAGTTAAAAGGCCCACCTCTAAGTTTAAAAGCAACAGTGTCAAGACGTGTATAATCTGTGTTTTTACGTGCTTTATGTAATTTTAAAAAGTCTTTTTTAGTATTTGTATAAGGCTGTTTGTTAATTTCAACAACTGCCTCAGAAAGAGATACATACGTTCTTCTTTTTTTGATGGTTTCTCTATAAAAGGCAGTCATAGTTGTTAGCTCATTAAAATAATTATCACCTTTTCGTTTTAATACTTCTAAAATAAGTGATTTTGCATCTTTTATTGAAATTTTGACTTCGTTAAGTTCTTCAATATAAGTTTCTAATTTTATAATGGTTTTATCACTAAAATTAGATAAGTTTAATACTTTACTTGTATATCCTAAAAACGAAATAGTTACATTTTGTGTCGTATTTTTTTTAGGAATTTTTAATATAAATTTACCCTGAGTGTTGGTGACGGTACTAATGTTTGTACCATCTACAGTTAATGAAGCAAAAACTAATATTTTTTTTGTTTTACCATCTATAACTTTTCCTTTGTATTCATTAAAACTAATAGTATCGTTTTTAATAAGTGTGTTTGATGCCTGAGTGTAGTTTTGAAAACTAAGAATTAAAGTGAAAACTAAAAGTGATGTTGCTAGTTTTTTTTTGATTTGAAGTGCTATTCTCTTAATCATTACCCAAAAGTTTAATTGAAACGGAATTAATTTAAAAATACAAGTTAGTAATTTTTTAGAAAAAAAAAGGAACTACAATGAAGTAATTCCTTTTAAAAGGTTTTAAGGTGTTATTTTAATTTTTTGGAACTGGAAATCCTCGGTCTCTCATAATTGCATCAATTTTTGCATCACGTCCTCTAAATAATCTGTATGCTTCAGCAGGGTCTATTGTATTTCTTGGTGCAAATAAATAGTCAACCATTTTAGTCGCAAGTTCCTTGTCGTAAAAACCATTAGGAACTTCAGCAAAAGCTTCAGCAGCATCAGAAGTCAGTACATCAGCCCACATATATCCATAATATGCTGTTGCATAACCTTCTCCTGAAAACACATGGCCAAAATGTGGTGTACGGTGACGCATTACTAATTCTTTTGGCATATTCATTTCAACTAAAGTTTCTTTTTCAAAAGCATCAATATCAATATTAGTAGGGTCAGCCATATGTAATTTCATATCCATTAAAGCAGAAGCCAAATACTCAGTTGTTGCAAAACCTTGATTAAAAGTAGCTGCTTTTTTTATTTTCGCAATTAATTCTTTTGGCATTGGTTTACCAGTTTTGTAATGTACTAAAAATTGAGTTATAACTTTATCGGTTGATAACCAGCGTTCTAAAATTTGTGATTGAAACTCGGTGTAATCTCTAACGCCACTATTTAAAGTAGGGTACTTTACATTGGAAGAGTAGAAATGTAATGCGTGGCCAAATTCGTGTAAAAATGTTGTTGCATCATCCCAAGATACTAAAACAGGTTCGCCAAGTGCAGGCTTCACAAAATTTGAATTATTAGAACCTAAAACATTCTTTTTTCCATTAAAAGTTGAATGACTTCTGTAAGTTGTTGCCCAAGCTCCAGAACGTTTTCCTTGTCTGGCAAAAGGATCTAAATACCACAAACCAATATGTTCTCCAGTAGTTTTATTAGTTACTTCCCAAACTTTAACATCTTCATGAAAAACAGCAACACTACCATCAGGAACTGGTGTAAAATTGAAATTAAATAATTCATCGGCTACAAAAAATAAAGCTTGTGTTAATTTATCAAGTTGAAGATATTGTTTAACTTCATCAGAATCTAAGTCGTATTTTTGTTTTCTTACTTTTTCAGCATAATATCTATAATCCCAAGGTTCAATAGTAATATTATCTTTGTTAGAATTTGCTATTGATTGCATATCAGTAACTTCTTCTTTAACTCTAGCAATAGCCGCAGGCCAAACAGCATTCATTAAATTCATGGCGTTTTCAGGAGTTTTAGCCATTCTATTTTGCAAACGCCAATCTGCATAATTATTAAAGCCTAAGAGAGCAACACGTTCTTTTCTTAGTTTTAAAATTTTAGCAATATTTTCATTATTATCAAATTCATCACCATTATCACAACGAGAATAGTAATTTTCCCATACTTTTTTACGTAAAACTCTATTGTTTGAATAGGTTAAAAATGGGGCCATATAAGAGCGTGTATTTGGAATAGCATATAAACCATCTTGTCCTTTTTCTGAAGCAATTTTAGCCATAGATTTAATCATAGCTTCAGATAAACCACTTAATTCATCTTTGTTTAAATATACGACATAGTTTTCTTCATCAGCTAAAATATTATTTGAAAAATTGGTGTAAAGAGTTGAAAGCTCTTTGTTAATTGCAGCATATCTAGCCTTTTTTTCTTCATTTAATTCGGCTCCATTCATTGCAAAACGCTCATAAATAAGTTGCACTACACGTTGTTTATCATTTTCAAGCGGTGTTTTTAAAGAGTTTGAATAAACTTCTTTAATGCGAAGAAATAGTTCTTTGTTTTGAGAGATTTTAGATCGAAATTCAGATAAAACAGGCGCCATTTCTCCTTGTGTTTTTCTGAATTCTGGAGATGAAACATTTGCGCTCCATATGCCGTAATATTGTTGCACTCTATTTAATACTTCACCCGCTTTTTCAAGTGCTACAATTGTATTCTCAAAAGTTGGGGTTTCAGAATTTGAAGTAATAGCATGAATGTCATCAAGGTTTTGTTGCATTCCTATTTCTAGCGCTTCTTTTATAGAATTAAGATTCATTTTATCGAAAGCAGGTACACCTCCGTATGGCCCTGTCCACTCTTCTAATAATATATTTGAGTTAGTCATTTTGTCTGATTTTCCTTGATTACAACTTACTAAAAAAATTATAGCGATTAAAATTAATGATTTAATTGAAGTTGAAATAACATATTTTTTCATAATTTGATTAACTTTTAAGGTGTTATCAAATTTACCAAATTGTGATTTATTTATGTTATTTATGGCTTAGTTTATAAGTGATATTTGTTACAATAATTTGATTAATAAGTAATTAGTTTATTGCATGAAAAAAGGAACTACACTAAAGTAATTCCTTTTTTATATTATAAGGTTCTGAAATACATTCAGAATGGTATTTTAATTAAACTATCTCAACAAATAACCCTTCATCTGAATTAGTTACTTTGGCAATCTTGTGTTTGCTTAATCCTTTCATAGTTTTATCCCACTTTTTATTACTTAAACCACTTTGAGATTTTAAATCTGCCAATGCAATTTTTTCGACTTTCTTTAAAATTTCAAAAACTGCTTTTTCATCATCATTTAGTTCAACAGTTGGCGCTACTTTCTCAGGTTTCATTTGAGGAAAGAATAAAACTTCTTGTATTGAAGCGTTGTTAGTCATAAACATTACTAAACGGTCAATTCCAATACCAATTCCTGAAGTTGGAGGCATACCGTATTCTAAAGCACGTATAAAATCTTGGTCAATAAACATTGCTTCGTCATCACCTTTTGCAGATAATTTCATTTGATCTTCAAAACGTTCACGTTGATCAATTGGGTCATTTAATTCAGAATATGCATTGGCTAATTCTTTACCGTTTACCATTAATTCAAAACGCTCTGTTAAATCTGGATTTGTACGATGTTCTTTAGTTAAAGGACTCATTTCCTTTGGGTAATCTGTAATAAATGTAGGTTGAATATATAGGTGTTCACATTTTTCGCCAAATAATTCATCAATCATTTTACCAATTCCCATGGTTTCGTCAACTTCAATTCCAACTTTTCTACAAACGCCTCTCAATTCAACTTCTTTCATTCCAGCAACATCGTAACCTGTATGTATTTTTATAGCTTCTAAAATAGGAACTCTAGGGTATGGAGCTTTAAAACTAACTTGGTTTTCACCTATTTGAACTTCACTTGTTCCATTCGTATCAATTGCAATTTTCTCTAACAATTCCTCAGTCATATCCATCATCCAGTTGTAATCTTTGTACGCTACATACAATTCCATTACCGTAAATTCAGGATTATGAGTTCTATCCATTCCTTCATTTCTAAAGTCTTTTGCAAACTCATAAACTGCATCAAAACCACCTACAATTAATCTTTTTAAATATAGCTCATTCGCAATTCGCAAATACAAAGGCATATCTAAGGCATTGTGATGTGTCATAAATGGGCGAGCAGCTGCACCACCTGGAATTGGCTGAAGTACAGGTGTTTCAACTTCTAAATAGCCACGTTTGTTAAAAAACTCACGCATAGAATTGGTGATTTTTGTACGTTTAATAAACGTTTCTTTAACGTGATCATTTACAATTAAATCTACATATCTTCTTCTGTATCTTAGCTCGTTATCTGCAAAAGCATCATGAACTTTTCCATCAGCATCCGTTTTTACAACTGGTAAGGGACGTAAACTTTTAGAAAGTACCGTTAACTCTTTTACTTTTACAGAAACCTCACCAACATTTGTTTTAAAAACTTCACCCTTTACACCAATAATATCGCCCATATCCAATAGTTTTTTGAAAACAGTATTGTACATAGTTGGGTCTTCTTCCGAAGAAATTTCATCGCGGTTCACATAAATTTGCATTCTTCCGCTTGCATCTTTTAATTCAGCAAATGAAGCCTTTCCCATAATTCTACGGCTCATCATTCTTCCCGCTAAAACAACTTCTTTTCCTTCAAATGCATCAAATTTTGATGTTATTTGTTGAATTGTTGCTGTTGTTTTAAATTCTTCGGCAGGATAAGGATTGATACCTAAATCACGTAGTTTTTGTAATGATTCTCTCCTAATTATTTCAAGTGCTGATAATTGCATGCAGTGTCTATTTAATGATTGTAAACTTGTACCTCTCTACTATTTAAAGCTTGTATAGGTCTGTAATTATTATTCATAATTTTTGAAAATACTTCAATTTGCTCTTTTGAAGCTGTTAAAGGTGTTTTTAAAACATACCAGTTTACAACTTCTGAGCAAGGAGGTGTTGTTAAAGAACCTTTGTAATTGTAATAGCTTTTATTTTCTGGGAATAAACTTAAAACGTCTATGATATCTTCAGATTTAAATGAACCCTTACTTGTAGGGAATTTATCAAGATATTTTTCAAATAATGCATTTGATTCACCTTCTTCAAAAAGAACTCCTAATACAGCAAAATTTGTATCAGAATTTTTATGTACAAAATGAACTTCAATTGGGTAATAATTACCATCAATAGTATGTTCACTTAAAGTATGATAATGAAATTGTAATAATTTATAATCTGTACCATTTAAGTTTACGTTATGTTCTCCAGATATGTTAAACTGAACTGTATGCTCATTATTAATAATATCAACACCAGATGTTCCATAACTAAATTTTGCAGCTATCAACGTATCTACTTTTGAAACATTACTTGTAATTATATTAATAGGTGATTGTGCATTCTCGCCACAATCAGAAAATCCATCACATAAATTTTTCCAATTCTCAGGTCCATCTTCTCCTTTGTGATGAGACCAATGAACATCTTTACAATCTTTTTTGCTAATTTGATCAGTATGTTGTTCTTTAGTTTCTTGTTCTTTTTTAGTATCAGTTTTACAAGATGATACGGTTAAAAAAACAAGTAAGACAGTTGCTAAATTAATTAGATGTTTCATTTTTAGTTATTTTAAATTATAAACGATTGTTTTTTAGTTCTTTTTAAAGAAACTAAAACAGTTCGCAAAGATACAATCAATTCAGAAAAATAAGTAATTTAGAAAGAAAAAGAATTTACAATTTGTTTTTTCATAAAATTGTATATATTTGCTTACCGCATTTTGGTGCGGTTTAGTTGTGTTGTTTGACGTTAATAGCGTCAGGTTTTTTTAAAACCAATGGAAAGCTTCCCGAAAAACCGGGACGCTTTTTTTATTTTATACCTTTTCGTTTTAAATTAGAAACTAAAGAAAGCCTCTTTATATTCCCAAAATTTTGCAACATACAATCCTGTAAAAATTACAGCGGCTATAAATTTTAAAAATGATGAAGTTAAAAAGCCAAGAAACGAGCCAAATGCCGCTTTTAAAGCTTTTTTTGAATTTTTTTCATGCATCATTTCTCCAATAAAAGCTCCAACAAAAGGCCCAATAATAATCCCAAAAGGAATAGGAGATAGCAAACCTATAATTAAACCTAGCATGGTTCCAATAACTCCATAACGTGTGCCACCAAATTTTTTTGTTCCCATAGCAGGGATAAAGTAATCTATAATCCAAATTATTACTGCAATTACTAATGTGATACCTAAAAAAGTCCAATTCATTGGAACGGAATTTGTGGTGTGAAGTATTAATAGACCTGCCCAGCTAGTTAAAGGGCCGGGTAATACGGGCAAAAATGAGCCAATAATGCCTAATAAGGCAACTAAAAATCCGATAATTAGTAAAAAAATATCCATATGCTAATTTATGATTTCAATTTAAAACTAAAAAGAAAAAAGGAATCTATTGTTTCTTTAACTAAAAAATTAGTTTAAACTAAATATTTAGTTATATTTGTATTGTTAAACTAAAAACTTAGTTATAAAAATGGAGAAACAATTAACAAAAGCAGAGGAGCAATTTATGCAAGTTTTATGGGAGTTAGAAGAAGCATCTGTCCAAGATATAATTGATCAATTGTCAAAACCAAAACCTGCATACAATACAGTTTCTACCATTATTAGAATTTTGGAAACCAAAAATTTTGTTGGTCACAAAGCAAAGGGTAGAGGTTATATTTATTTTCCTTTGGTAAAGAAAACAGATTATAGCAATCAGAGTTTAAACAAGTTGGTTGATGGTTACTTTGGTGGTTCTTTTAAAAGTATGGTATCATTTTTTGTGAATAAAAATGATGTTGATTTAAATGAATTGGAAACAATTTTAGATGCTATTAACGATAAAAAACAAAAGAAATGATAAATTATATACTACAAGTAGTTATTTTTCAAACCATATTTTTGGCTTTATATGATTTGTTTTTTCAGAAAGAAACGTTTTTTAAATGGAATAGGTTCTACTTATTAATAACACCTTTTTTGTCGTTTGTAATTCCTTTATTGAAGTTTGAAACGCTAAAAGATGTTGTTTCACAAGAATATATTGAGCAATTACCAACGGTATTTTTAAATCCTCAAGTTGTTATAGAACAAGTTAATCAGCATAATTCATCAATAAATTATTTAGCAATTATTTTTTATGTTGGAGCAGCTGCATTTACATTGTTATTTTTAGTGCGGTTGACAAAATTACTCAAATTAATTACTTCAAATAAAGTGATTAGAAAAACCAATTATACCTTGGTATTATTAGAAGGTAAACAAGCTGCTTTTTCGTTTTTCAATTATATTTTTATAAATCAACAATTATTAAAAAGTAAAGATTTACAAATAATTAAACACGAATTAATACACTGTAAACAAAAACACACCATAGACTTATTGTTTTTTGAATTCCTAAAAATTGTTTTATGGTTTAACCCAATAGTATATGTATATCAAAAAAGAATAACACTATTGCATGAATATATTTCTGATGCTGAAGTGGTAAATATGTCAGATAGAAACACTTATTTCAACAAATTACTAGCCCAAACTTTTAATGTTGAAAACATAATGTTTATCAACCAATTTTTTAAACATTCATTAATAAAAAAACGAATTATTATGATTACAAAAGAAAAATCACAAAAAATGAAACAATTAAAGTATTTATTAGTATTGCCATTGTTGGTGAGTATGTTGGTATATGTGTCTTGCACAAATGATACTCAAA
>NZ_WTAR01000131.1 GCF_013139515.1 Lutibacter sp. | reverse complement strand
TTCATTGGTAATTGAATAATGATCATAAGGATCCATTAACCAAAATTGAATGTATTCTACATTAGATTGTTCAAAATTGGTGGTGGTTAAAGCTCTTGTAATACCTCCCCATCTATCTTCCGGATTTGTGAATTTTCCATCGCCTCCAACATTATTTGTATCGTAATTATAACTTCCTCTTTCGTTTGGAAAGTATGCTAAATCCATTGTTCTAACAATAGTAGATTGTGTTAAATCTAAGTCTTGCTCTGGAAATAGTTCTTCAAAACGAACTCTCCTTACCTCAGCACGTGAAAGTTCAGCATTATCTATGTTTCCTGGTTTTAATGATGAACCACCATAAAATAATGGATCAATAATATACCAAGAAAGTCGGGCTCTTTTATAACCGTACGATAAATCTGTTTCATTTCCACCAAAATCAAATTGAGTTTGAAATTGTGGCGTACTTGACATGTACCATTGTTGAATAGACTTTATTTCTAACGGAATTTGAGACCCTTCAAAATCATCTACATAAGAAGTAGCTTCACCTTCTAATTCAATTCTTTTTGGTGAACCTGGTTTTAAATAGGCAAAATCTCCTCTAATTGAAAAGTTAGAAGCAACATCAGTATCTATATTAGGTAGTTTATTTACCCATTTTGTAAGTTTTGGAACTTCCGTTCCGTAGTTAGCATT
Organism: Lutibacter sp.; assembly: GCF_013139515.1. Lineage (GTDB taxonomy): Bacteria > Bacteroidota > Bacteroidia > Flavobacteriales > Flavobacteriaceae > Lutibacter. The sequence goes on along the minus strand of NZ_WTAR01000131.1, from coordinate 26,346 downwards.
TAATCCAAAAATAGTATTGTTAATTGGCTCTTGCCCAAACAATGCTTTTTGAGTAATTGGCTTTTCGTTTAAATTTAAAATTGTTGCTCCAGCTATAAATTTATCCGAAAATTTATGTTCAATGTCTATTCCTAAAAAACGTTTTGTTTGTAGATTAAATGCGGCATTATTTTCTACTGAAACCTGAATTGGCGCATTTGAGGCTTCTAAACTTGGATTTACAATTTGAACCCTACCCATTTGATAATCAACTACATAATCCACACCTTCAACTAGTTCTCTACCACCCGTTGTAACTCTAACTGAACCTTGAGGCACATTAAATGCTCCTAACGGAATTCCGTTAGCACTTTCAGATTTATGATATCCTTTTATTAAGTATTTATCTTTTTGCTGAAAATTGTTTTTAGCTTCAGATTGTGTTCTATCATATAACTCGTTAAAAACATACGTTTCATCAGCTATATCAGTAAGTTTAGCCGCTAAATCTTCTCCAAATGGTTCAACTGTAGGGAAAATAATGTATCCTTTCTCTGAATTTACGGTTGCTCCTTCAACATAATCAAAATAACCATCTCCTTCAGGTGTTAAAAACTGACTTTGGTCTAACCTATCAATATCTAATAAATTTAATAATGTTTTATCTGAAACACCTGTAGTTTGTGCATTTTGTAAAACATTTGTAGGTACACCCGTAGCATCATCAGCATACAATAACTCCAACCTAAAACCATCCGGTTGCATTCTATATGTTTGTAGAGAATACACATTTTTCATCATCAAATACCACATTGGTATTTGAGTACTAATTATTTCACTACGTAATAATTTTACAACAATATTGTCTGGCGCAATAATTCCATCACTTGTAAATTCACCAACTTTATATACTTCAGAATCTCCGCTTACAGTATATTCATAAGAAACTGCCAAAACATCTGAATCTGCCAATCTTCTATTTAAAGAAATCACACCCAATTGTGGATGAATTGTAAATTCATCTGGTCTTAATTTTATGGCATTTTCTAACACCGAATAATCTCGTCCTTGTTGCATTGCAAAAGGCGCTAATCCATCACTAACCGTAGCAATTTTTCGAACAGCATTTGAAGTTGTTAATATTGAAGAAATATTGTTTGCTTCATTTATTGGTAATATTGCTCCTGGAACTGGTGTCACATTTGCAGGTCCAATGTTTGTTGGATCTCCTTCTCCTAAATCTGCAACACCCACAATGTTTCTAATATCTACAGTCGAAGCACTTCTATTAGTTACCCAAACTTCTACTTTGGTAATATTAACTGGGCTATTTATTAAAGGATATTCTTTTAATGCATTGTTATAATTATCTCTAAAATATTGTGCTAAAAAGAAATGTCGATTTTCATCGTAATCTGTTGCTTGCAACTCAAAATCTTGTATAGTAGCCCCACCTTGAGCTGCTACAGACCTTGTTTGTGATTTTTGTTCTGCAAATACACCGGTAACGGTAGTTTTCCCAAATTTTAATTGCGTTTTCACACCAAATAAACTTTGTGCACCTACAATTAATGAATTTTTTAAAGGCATACTTACGTTACCTACTTCTACTTTTTGAAGTATATCATCTTCCGTAGGTGTGTATTCTAGTTTTATTTGATTTTGGAAATTGAATGTTGATTGCGTATCGTATTGTGCCCCTACTTTTAATCGTGTTCCAACTTTTGCTAATATACTTGCGCTAATTTCTTGATTAAAATCAAATGTAAAACTACTTCTGTTACGTTCAGATAGTTGTGGATTGTCAACTTTTTGATACAACATTCCCAGTTTTACCAATACAGACCCTTGTGCGTTTACTTCAATAGTGTTTCCGCCAAAAATAGATTCAAAAAACCCTGAATTTACATAGTACGTTGGCAGTAAATCTTTTTGAGCAGCTAAACTTCCACTTTTTTTACTATTTGTAGCACTTATTTTTTCTTTATAATATTCAAGCATATCCTTTTTCAGTCTATACTCTTTATACTCTTCTTGAGTCATATAAATTGGGCGCTTTACAAAATAGTTACCCATTTTTTCAAGAATCATATATTTCCCTAGCTCAGCATCGTAAATAATTTCAGATTTAGAAGGGTCTGTCAAATATAAACTTCCAGATTTTTCACTTTTGAAAGGATATTTTAAATTTAAAGTGTCATTAGTCTTAGCAACTTTAGAGGTGTCAGCAGTTTTTATATCTTGTGTAGTTTGTGCCTGTGCTGATTGTATAAACAACACTAAAAAAAGCACTATATATATGTTAAATATAAATTGTTTCTTCTCCAAATCTTATAAGTTTTTAAGCGCTTTTTTTATTAAAGTTTCTACACTTGCCGTTTTATCTTCTAATAAAATTTTATCTAATACTTTTTCTGATTGTTTTTTAGTAAACCCTAATACTTCTAAAGCTGATAACGCTTCAATTTTATTCGTATTGCTTTCAACAAAGGAATCTTCATCAATTGCAAAGCTTTTTAGTATTTTATCTTTTAAATCAATAAGAACTCTTTGTGCTGTTTTAGCACCAATCCCTTTTACAGATTGAATAACTCCAACATTTCCTGAAGCTATAGCTTGTTGAATTTCATCAGTAGTCATAGATGACAACATGGTACGAGCGATACTTGGCCCTACCCCAGAAACTGAAATGAGTAATCTAAATATTTCACGCTCAGTTTTATTTATAAAACCATAAAGTGTATGCGAATCTTCTTTTACAGCTAAATGTGTGTATAATAAAACTGCTTCATCATTAGGTAAAAGTGAAAAAGTATTCAACGATATATGTAGTAAATAACCAACACCATTAGTCTCTATTACAGCATACGTAGGGTTTTTCTCAACTAATTTACCTCTAATGTGGGTTATCATATGTTACTTTTTCTAATAACTCCAAATGTATAAAATATTATTTAATTTTTGCTTTTTCCTGTGCATGAACAATTGCTACACAGGCAATGTTCACAATTTCATCTACGCTTGCTCCAAGCTGAATTATATGAACTGGTTTTTTAAGTCCCATAATTATTGGTCCTATTGATTCAACTTCGTTAAATTCTTTCATTAATTTATAACCAATATTTGCTGATTCTAGCCCCGGAAAAATTAACCCATTTACTTTTTTTCCATTCAGTTTTGAAAATGGAAATTTTTCTTTTAATAATTTAGGATTTAAAGCAAAATCGGCTTGAATCTCACCATCTACAGTTAGTTTTGGAAATTTCGCATGTAGTAACTTTACTGCTTGAGCAACTTTCTCTACCATAGGCGATTTTGATGACCCGAAATTTGAAAATGACAGCATTGCAATATTTGGTTCAAAACCAAACATTTTAATTGCAACCGATGTCATATATGTAATATTTGCTAATTCTTTTGCTGTTGGATTGATATTTATTGCCGTATCAGAAAAGAACATTGGGCCTCTTTTAGTAAGCATAATATTTGTAGCGGCAATTTTTTTAACACCTGTTTGTTTTCCTATTAATTCAATCATTGGCTTTACAACTGATGGGTAACTTCTTGAATACCCTGTAACTAATGAATCTGCATTGCATTCATTCACCATCATAGCAGCAAAATAGTTACGTTCTCGCATTAATTTTTGTGCGGCTAATAGCGTTATTCCGTTGCGTTGTCTTTTTTTCCAGTATGCCTTTGCAAATTTGTTTCTTCTTTCTTCTTCTTCATCAGATTTTGGATCAATAATTGGAAGATCTGCTTCAAAATTAATTTCTTCCATAAGTTCATTAATAATGGTCTTATCTCCTAATAAAATAGGTTTTCCAACGCCTTCTTCATGAATAATTTGAGCAGCTTTTAGCACATCTAAATGATCAGCCTCAGCAAATACAATTGTTTTTGGGTCTGATTTTGCTCTTGCCATTAACATTCTCATCAATTTACTTCCAGCTCCTAACCTATCTGCAAGCAATTCTTTATATGCTTCCCAATTTGTAATTGGTTCTTTTGCTATACCAGATTCCATAGCTGCTTTGGCAACAGCTGGTGGTACTTCTGTAATTAACCTATGGTCAAATGGTTTAGGAATTATGTAATCTTTTCCAAACTGAATACTTGTTTCTCCGTACGTAATATTTACTTGTTCAGGAACAGATTCTTTAGCTAAATTAGCCAACGCATGTACTGCTGCCATTTTCATTTCTTCATTAATTCCCGTTGCTCTAACATCTAATGCTCCTCTAAAAATAAAAGGAAATCCAAGAACATTATTCACTTGGTTTGGATGGTCTGATCGACCAGTTGCCATAATAATATCTTTTCTTGTTTTTACCGCTAAATTGTAATCTATTTCAGGTGTTGGATTTGCCATTGCAAAAACTATTGGTTCCTTTGCCATAGTTTTTAACATTTTAGGAGTTACAACATTCCCTACGGAAAGTCCTATAAAAATATCTGCATTAACCATTGCTTCTTCTAAAGTATACATATCTCTATCTGTCGCAAATTCAGATTTTTGTGAGGTTAAATTTTCAATATCTTTTCTTATTACACCTTTACTATCACACATGACAACATTTGCTCGTTTAGCTCCTAAGGCTAAATACAATCTTGTACAAGAAATGGCTGCTGCACCTGCTCCATTTACTACTATTTTAACTTCTGAAATATTTTTTTTTGTAATTTCTATGGCGTTTTTTAGTGCTGCTGCAGAAATAATTGCAGTCCCATGCTGATCGTCATGCATTACAGGAATATCTAATTCTTCCTTTAATCTTCGTTCTATTTCGAAAGCTTCAGGAGCTTTAATATCTTCTAAATTAATTCCTCCAAAAGTGGGAGCAATATTTTTTACTGTTTCTATAAATTTTTCAACATCTTTGGTGTCAACTTCAATGTCAAAAACATCAATATCAGCAAATATTTTAAATAACAATCCTTTTCCTTCCATCACAGGTTTCCCTGCTAACGCACCAATATCACCTAGACCTAAAACTGCTGTTCCATTAGAAATTACAGCTACTAAATGACCTTTTGAAGTATATTTATAGGCATCGTTAGGGTTTTCCTCAATTGCTAAACAAGGTTCAGCAACACCTGGCGAGTATGCCAACGACAAATCACGTTGAGTTGAATATTTTTTTGTTGGTACTACTTGAATTTTTCCTGGAGTAGGCAATTCATGATATAATAAAGCCTCACTCTTTTTTGTGGATTTTTTCATAATATTTTATGATTTATATAAGTAAAGTACAAAGCTAACCATAATCTTTAAATTCAAAACCTAACATTTATCATATTTTACACACAAATGTTACATTACCTCTTTTAAATGTCAAGTTTAAAATTTATTGGATAAAAAAAATCCCGCAATTGCGGGATTTTAGTTACTCTTCTTTCTTATCAATATAATACACTGACTCATCTGGTTTAAAAGCTCTATTGAACCAAAGTGGCCTTCTTTCTCCGTTTGGACCAGGAGCTGGACGAGTCATTGCTAACCATTCTTTATAAATCTCATGTGATTTGTTAGTATCTACAAATATATCTCCATATTTTTCTTCTTTACCAGGTTTTTCAATACGAACACGCTGATGCCAAGTATGCATTCCACTAATTGGATCTGGATGAACGGCGTGTGTAATATTTTGATGCACACCTCCATCTTTCCAAAAAATCCGTTTCGAATCCTTATCAGAAGATTCAAAAGGTTTAATTCCTGAAATTGTGTTCATTCTCCAACCTCCTTTTCCATCTCCTTCAATATTAACGGTATTTGTTGCCCAACGGTTCCCTGTTTTATCTTGGGGTCTTCTCCAACGTCCAATATGATGTGAACAAGCTACAACACCTGGTTTCATACTTTGGGTTACCCAAACTTTATCAATAAAGAAGCCAATATCAGTATTTAATTTCACTAAATCACCTGTTTGAAATTTCCATTTTTTTGCATCATCTGGATGCATCCAAATTGGATTTCTATTAGAAATTTCAACCAACCATTTTGCATTACCAGAACGTGAGTGAATTAATGTCGGCAGCCTAAATGTAGGAACCAGCACATATTCTCCTTTTGATTTATACAATACATCATTATGAATATGACTTTTAATATAGGTAGGAGTGGCATATTCTGGCCATTTCCAATCTACCATAGTTTGTGAATAAAACTCGTTTTTACGCGATGGTGTAGGGAAACCAACACAAGGTTTTCCATTTATCATAACACCAATAGGTTTTCCTCCTTTAGAAATTACATCATTTTTAGAATCAACTGCAGAGCCTTTCAATTGTTCTTCACTCAATTGATTTTCGTTCATTTTGTATGACTCACCTTTTTCAATTTCATAAGCACCATACTTTTTCATATATTCCAGTGCTGCAAACTGTCCTGTAAATCCATCAGACTTGGCAGTTTCATTTAAACCTTTAATTCTTTCAAAAATATATTGGTAATATTCATCAATCGTAATTTTTTCTCCTGGTCTGTATGGTGATTCAAATGTTTTTCTAATTCCCATACTTCCATCTGGGTCAATTCTCCAAGATAATTCAATAAAGAATTCATCTTCTTCCCAAACTTCTCCTGGGTTAGCTTCGTACGTTAATTTTACAGGTTTTCCATTTCTTCGTGCAGCTTCTCTTAATACTGGTTGACGAAAAGCCACCCAAGTTCCTCCATGAGTTGCATAACTATTTAAATCGTGGCGTTCAGATGCTAATCCCATTGGCAGCACAAAATCGGCATAAAATGCTGTTTCGTTCCACGTTGGAGTTAATGCTGCGTGTAATCCAAATTTAGTTTCATCTGAAAACATTTCCATCCAAGTAAATCCATCAGGGTAGGTCCAAACCGGATTAAATACTCTTGAAAAATAAACATCCATTTTACCACGTCCCTCTTTTAAGAAATGAGGCAATAACTGACTCATTTCGAAAAAAGCTAGCGGATATTCTTTTGGAAAATGTAATTCATTCCATTTTTTCTGTGGTGCAGGTGGATTTGGTTGTGTTGGCTTGAATTTATTCCAAGAATTTGGAGAAGTACCTCCTTTTGCTCCAACTGCTCCTGTTAAAACCGTTAAGAAATGTAAACAACGAGCAACAGCCCAACCACCAAGGTTTGAAGCGCCTGCTGCACGCCAGTTATGAGATGCAAAGCGTTCGCCTGCCTCACCAATTTTATGTGCTATCTCAACAATCATATCAGCTTTTACACCTGATTCTTTTTCTGCAAATTCTGGAGTAAATTCTTTGTACTCCTCAATCATTGCTGCTATGTAATTTTTAAAAGTGATTTCTTTATCACTATGACGCGCTTGTAAATATTCTTTCCAGTTTGTCCAGTTTTCTAAGTATTCTCTGTTATACAATCCTTCTTCCAAAATAATTAAAGCCATGGCTAATAAAACTGCCGCTTCTGTACCTGGATATGATGGTAACCAATAATCTGACATACTTGCGGTATTAGATAATCGAGGATCCATTGTAGCTAATTTAGCTCCTTTCATTTTACCTTCAATAATGCGTTGTGCATGTGGATTAAAATAGTGACCTGATTCTAAATGGGCTGAAATCAATAAAATAAATTTAGCTTCGGCGTGATCTGGTGATGGTCTGTCATAACCATACCATAAATTATATCCAAAACGAGCTCCAGAAGAACAAATATTCGTATGTGAATTATGACCATCAATCCCCCAACCTTGTAAAATCCAGTTCATGAATTTTTCATTTCCTGGTCTTCCAACATGGTAAGCTATTTCATTATGACGATCTTCAAGTATTGCTTTTCTAATACGAGCAGCAATGGTATCTAATGCATCATCCCAAGAAACACGTTCCCATTCTCCGTCTCCACGTTTACCCTTTCTTTTTAGAGGGAATAAAATCCTATCTGGATCTGTTACTTGATTAATTGATGCAGGTCCTTTTGCGCAGTTTCTTCCTCGACTTCCCGGGTGAAATGGATTTCCTTCAAATTTTTTAACTTCTTGGGTTTCCTTATCAATAAAAGCGGTTAAACCACAAGCGCTTTCACAATTAAAACAAGTAGTTGGGATAATTTGATACGTTTTCTTTTCTTTTTTAGGCCATACCTTCGGGTTGTATTCTACCCAATTATCCCATTTTTCGGGTGGAGGAAAATTCTCATACATTTGAGCAACCTCTTCATCAGAAAATTGACGCATATCGCCATCAAATTCTTGATAACCTTCTTTGTGCAGATTTGGAATAATTCCTAATTTTTCTGCTATATTTTCTATAAACGATGGTTTCTTATAACCCATAATTTCTTTATTTTAAATTAAGCTAATGGAATTCTTTGTGGAGCTTCCACCCAAATCTTTTCAGTTATTAAAATTCCTACTAATACACATGCTCCTGAAACAACAGTTAATAGTCCTCCATTTCCAAAAAACAATAATGCTAATGGAATAATGTTACCTATTAATACTGTTACAAACCAAAACAAATTTTTATATCTTCCTTTGGTAATCATTTTTACGACAGTTTTTGCTGCTATTGTTGGATGCGTAATTGTTAACTCAATAATTAATGTAAATAAATTAACAATCAATGCTATAATTAGCGTGTTTTTTAAGATGCTCATCCAATCTTCATTTCCAAATATTAAGGCTGCTATGATAAAAATTGAAACACCTGCCATAACACTGTGCACTAACATATGCAATGGTAATGTTGGACTTTGCCAAAAATCACGACCTTTAGCTTGTGCAAATAAAAATGCTGTATAAACAGCTAGTAATACAGAAAAAACAGCTGTAACCCATAATAAAATGGTTTCTCCTACATTTATTTCAAAAAATGTCATTGCTCCCCAAACGGTTACTAACAATCCGAAAACTGTAATTGTGTAACCTCCTTTTACCAACCAAGAATTCCATTGTGGACGTAATAAAACGTTTAAAAAACGATCTGGTCTGTCTAAATCCATTACCAAGAATAACCCTGTTAACGCTAAGAATGTTAATGAAATTCCTGCAGACCATAATTTAGCCGTTGAAGAAACTTCATAGCCTAACATAATTGCTAAAAACGGAATTAAAAATGCGCCGGCTGCAATTGCTTTTGTAAATACATAAGCCGAAACTTCCCATCCCCAAAGAATACCTTTATCTGGTGTATCATAAACTCTACGCGCTTTACCGGTTAACACATCAATATAATTTGGATTCTCACTTTCTTTTTTCTGATATGCTGCTTCAATTTCGTTATTTATTGACATTTGCAATAAATCTACATCATCATTTGTGTGCATCATTTTCTCAGCTGCTTTTGCAAAATGCCCAACTCCACGCGCTTGTGAATTCCACAAACCTGGGCCTGATTTATCTGTTGCTTCAGGAACAAGTGAAGCGTCATCTCCATCTATATAAAATAAGTTTGGATTTGTGCCTTTTTCAGGTTTACGAACTTTCACTGCCTGGCGCGCTAGTAATTGTGAAATTTCAGTTGTTGGATTGTGCATATCACCTGCAATAATCGCGTGTTCGGGACAAACTGAAACACAAGCTGGTTCTCTACCAACATCTACTCTGTGCGCACAATAATTACATTTTGCTGCTGTGCTTGTATCAGGGTCAATATATAATGCATCATAAGGACAAGCTTGCATACAAGATTTACAACCTATACAACGGTTATTATCAAAATCTACAATACCATCTTCACGAGTATACAATGCTTCAACCGGACAAATTTCTACACAAGGTGCATCTGTACAATGGTTACAACGCATTACTGAAAAAATTCTTCTCGTATCAGGAAATTCTCCTTTCTCTACTTGCTTAACATATGTTCTGTTAACACCAACAGCAACATCGTGCTCTGATTTACAGGCTGTTGTACAAGCATGACAACCAATACATTTTCGATTATCAATTATAAAACCATACTTCATGTTTTGTTACTTATTTTGAATTAAACAAATTTAATTATTGGGCGTGCTAGTATTGTGACATGCATCACATTAAGTATTATTTAGAACTAATCTAAATTACTTTCAAATCTTTAAAAAGAAATAAATTACTTTTGCACTAATTAAAGTTTAAAAATGAATATAACTATCTTATTTTTTGGGATTACAACAGATTTAGTTGGGAAGAATTCAATACCATATTCCATCAATAAAAATACTTCAATTAAAGATCTAAAAGAAGTATTATTAGCAGATTTTTCTAGTTTAAAAAATCTACATCAATTTGCCATAGCTGTAAATGAAGAATACGCAAGCAACGATTTAATAATTAATGACGGTGATGTTGTTGCAATTATTCCACCTGTGAGTGGCGGTTAATTTTTAATTTAAAAAAAATGAAGAAACATAAAATTGGTTATTATAGTATAATAATACTTGCTCTTTTAGCAATATTGGGAATGTTTTTCCTTTCTCCTATTATACAAAATGAAGATTATCATAACTTTAGTGATACTCATACAATTTTAAATATTCCTAACTTTTGGAATGTGGTTTCAAATATCCCTTTTTTAATAGTTGGGATTTTAGGCTTGCTTAAATTAAATTCTATAACAACTCATAAAATTCAATATTTTATATTCTTTTTGGGTGTTTCACTTGTTTCTATTGGTTCAAGTTATTACCATTTAAAGCCAACTAGCAATACGTTGGTTTGGGATAGACTTCCAATGACAATAGCTTTTATGGCTTTATTTTCAATTATAATTAGCGAATTTATACATCGTGAAATTGGACAAAAAGTTTTAATTCCTGCACTTATAATTGGTGGCGTGTCAGTTTTATACTGGGTTGTATTTAAAGATTTAAGATTTTATGCACTCGTACAATTTTATCCATTGTTAGCAATTCCTATTATTTTAATTTTTTACAAATCTAAATACAATTTAACTGCAGGTTATTGGCTGTTATTATTAGCTTATGTAATTGCTAAAATATTAGAACAGTTCGATGCAGAAATTCATCATTTTTTAACAATAATAAGTGGGCACTCTTTAAAACATATTGCTGCTGCAATAGGAATTTTCATACTTCTTAAGACCTATTTAAAAAGAAAGGATATAAGTATTTCAACAAAAAAATAAATCTAATTGTTTAAATATTTTCTATCAACGTAAAATGTACCAAAAGGAATTATTGAAGCTATTAGAACCGCCCCAAATGTTTTAGCATTCCATTTCAATTCAGATTTTAAGATAAATGCCATTACTATATAAATTAGAAATAATATTCCGTGTGGCATTCCAAGTGTTTTTACAAAAATATCATTTCCGGTATAATATTTAATTGGAGTTGCAATAAATAATAACAAAATAAATGATAGACCTTCTAAGAAACTAATAACTCTAAATGTATTTTTCATTTGATTTACTTAAATAAAATATTTTGCGAAAATAGACTTTAGATTTGTTAAATTAGCCAAATATAAGTTAAAATAATGACTGAAAGAACTTCAATAAAAATTACTTCAGAAAAATTAAATTTACAAGATTGTATTGATTTTGTTGAAGATGATTCTTGTGGAGGTATTGCTACTTTTATTGGTACAGTTAGAAATGCTACCCAAAACAAAACTGTGACTTTATTAGATTTTAGTGGTTATGAGCCTATGGCGCTAAAAGAGATGCAAAAAATTGCCAATAAAGCTTTAGAAAAATTTAAAATTCATAAAATAGCAATACATCATGCAGTTGGCGAATTACAAATTGGTGACGTACCTGTAATTATTGCTGTTTCATCTGCTCATAGAAAAGCTACGTTTGAAGCTTGTGAGTTTGCAATTGACACTTTAAAAGAAACGGTTCCTATTTGGAAAAAAGAACATTTTGATGACGGTGAAGTTTGGGTAAATTCACACCCTTAAATTATTTTCATTTTTTTCAATAAAAAGGAAGCATTCATATTTTTACAAATTCCATCTTTTAATTTGTAATCGAAATACAATTCTTCATTAATAATTTCAGCATCAAAAAAATAGTTTTTAACTTCCGTTAAGTCATTTTCAATTTTACATAAACTTAAATCATGTGTAGCTATTATTCCTGTAGACTTTGAACTTACCAATTTTTGTACAAATTTCTTAGATCCAATTGCTTTATCTGTACTATTTGTCCCTTTTAAAATTTCATCTAAAATTATAAAGTATTCTTTGTTTTTAATTTCATCAACTATAAATTTTAATCGTTTTAATTCAGAGAAAAAATAAGATTCATCATCTGCTAAAGAATCTGAAGTTCTCATACTTGTAATTAACATTATAGGATTGTATTTAAATGCTGAAGCACAAACTGGTAACCCCATATTTCCCATAACAATAGCCAATGAAACAGTTCTTAAAAAAGTGCTTTTTCCTGCCATATTTGCGCCAGTTATAATAAAAAACTGTTGATTTTCAATTGAGAAATTATTATCAATCCGCTTTAGTTCTTTCAATAAAGGGTGTCCTAAATTTTTAGAAGCAATTACTTGTTTGTTTATATCAATTTTCGGGAAAGCATACCTTGGATGGTTAAACGTAAAATTTGATAATGAATTTTGAGCATCAAAAAAAGCGATTACATGAAACCAGTTTTTAACTTTATGTTTATAGCAATTTATCCATTTTTCAACATTATAAACTTGTTGCAAATCACGCAGAAAAAAAGCATTCCCAAAAACTGCAATTATCAAATTATTTCTTTGGTCAAAAGAATCTAACGTTTTAGAAAATTTGGAAAATATTAATGATGCTTTTTGTGTTTCAGTTTGGATTTCTTGTTGCTTTTCTTTTAAAATTTTTGAAGTAAATTTTGTTGTTTCAATTTCATTCAATAATTTATAATACTGTTTAAAAGTGTCTTTAGCTTTACTTGCGTCATCATAAATTTTACCTACTTTTTTTAAATACGCTCCAGAAATTCCTAATCCAACAAAAAACCACATTAATAAAACTTGTTCTGCTATAATTTGTGTAACAACTAGAGTAATTAACGCTAAAGAAATAATAGAAAATACTTTTGGCAACAGCAATATAAACTTTGAAAATACTGATTTATAATTATGTATCCAATCTACAATTTCTTTGGTTGGATACTCTGCTCTAACCAAACTAGCTATAGCTGAAAAATGCTGTCTCCACTTCGGTTTTTGACTTAATTCTTTAATCGTCTTTTGCTTATCGGTAATATTTAAAATATCATTATTTGTTAATGCCTCAACAAGTTCCTTCTTACCTTCATTTGTAACTGTTCTATTACAATATTGAAAAAAAGAGCCTTTCCCAAACAAATCAATATCATAACTAAATGCATGTGTTGAATCTATAAATTCATCGCCACTATTTAATGAGAGATAATCTCTATTTAAAACCTTTATTTCTGTCTTATTTATGTCAATTAATGCTTTGTTAAGCCTACTCTTATCTTGTAATTTGAGATGTCTGAATAATAAATAAAAAAATAAAAAAATCCCAAAAGCAACAATTGGAATCATTATTTTAATAGTTTCAAAAAAGAAATAAGCACTAATTATTATGCTTAAAAAAACAATTAATCTTAATGTGCTTGAAATTGCTAATTTCTTTTTACATACTTTTAATTCTTGCTCAAAAAACAATTTTTGAGTATTATAAAATTCTTTTGGATTTTGCATTTAATAGGTATCAATTCCTTCAAACAGACTAAAAATATTTAGACTAGGATATTTTTCTTTTAATTTTAAAGTTACATCATAACTTGTAATTCCTTTTTTACATACAATAACATAATCTTTATCAAAATTGGGAATAAATTCAGCTACGTTAAAGGTTTTATAAGGCATTTTTTGAAAATCATTAAAAGGAAGAAATGTATTTTCATTATTGTAAACACTAATAATCTCTAAGTTTTTCGAATTCAGTTTGTTTTTCAATTCTGAAGCTGTGATTAACAGCGCACTATCTTGAGTTGTACAATGCGCATCTAAATAATTAGAATTTTTAAAAATATCTTGAAAAATTAAAGATGTATTTTTCTTTAATTTCATTTTAAGTTGCGAATTTTCAAGCACATTATAAATCAATAGTTGATTTGTTAATAATTTACCTGTTTTAGTAATCAATTTAACAACTTCATTTACCTGCAACAATGCAATAATGCCAACAATAGGATTTAAAGTTCCAGCTTCTTCACAATTAGGAATATCTGTAGCAATTACAGGAAATGCATCTCGCAAATTACACGTATAATCACCTTCATAGTTTAGCACATTAAATGTGGCAACATAACCATCAAATTTGTATAATGAACCATATACTAGTGGTTTTTTGGCAATAACGCAGGCATCGTTTATTAAATACTTAATTTGTAAATTATCAGTTCCCTCAACTACAACATCACAGTTTGAAATTAAATCTAAAATAGAGTTTTTGCAAACAGCATCATTGGTAAAAGTAACTTTGGTAAAAGGAGCTCTTTTTTTAATTTCATTCGCTAAAACTTCAACTTTTGGTTGCTGAATATCTTCAACTTTAAAAAACACTTGACGATGTAAATTTGAAACAGAAACTGTATCAAAATCCACTAAATGAAGTTCTCCAACACCGCTTGTTGCCAAATAAATTGCAATTGGACTTCCCAAACCTCCACAACCAATAACCAACACTTTTGCTTTTTGAAGCAAATTTTGACCTTCTTTGCCTATTTCAGGTAAAATTGTTTGACGTTGAAAATATTCCTCTTTATTGAAGTCCATTATTGATTTATTTTAGAGTAACCGTTTTCATTTAAAAGGTATTTCTCTTCTTTTATTGTATAGTACTTTTCTAACTTATTAAGATACTGAAAATACTGCATATCTCCAAATCCGTAAACGGTTTCTTCTTGCTGCCAAATTAAAAGATTCTTGACAATTTCTATTTCAGAAAATGAATTAGAATTTATAGTTTTCAAAATTTTATTCTCAATTTGGTTGAGGCCATTTTCAGATGGAAAACGATTTAAATGTTGATTGATTGCCAATTGTAAATACTTAAATTTTGAAGATTGATTAAAATCAAATGATTTTAATTTTTCAAAGCTGCTTTCTACATAAACACTCCAACATTCTTTCGCATATTCTAAACTAGTTTTACTCAATGAAATTTTATTTTCGTATAAATTTCTATATTCTTCCGGAGAGTAATCAGCTAAAGATTGTAGTTTGTCTTTACCGTTTTCTTTTCCAACACAAACTAAATAATAATTTGTCTTTTTAACATACTTATCTAACAAATAAGTACACAATGCTAATAAATTAACTTGACAAAACAAATCAAATTCAAACCATAAAATAACTTCATTATAATTAGAAACATCTTCTAATTTAACAATTTCTTTAATGGTTTTATCGAAATATTCAAGCCTTTCAACTCCAAGCTCATTTTTAAAAAAAGCATATCTTTTAGTCCAAAATTCATCGCTCCCAACATTTGTATGCAAAGGTCCATCACATAATAATTCTCTCCAAACTATAACATCTCCTTTAATTTTAGAGTTCTCTAAAATTTTAGCTGTACTATCTCCATTCAATACGTGAAGTGTTCTAGTCATTAATTTCCTTGTGTGCGGCTTTAAATTCTTCAGGAGTATTAATATTTCTAATTAAACTATCATCAACTTCAACAATTTCTACATCAGAATTTATCAATACTTTTCTCGGACAAGAATATCCTTGTGCTAAATAGTTTAATAATAACGTATAACTTTTTGGTTCCCAAATTGTGATTAAAGGTTCAGGAAATTGTTTGTCTTTTCCTTTAATAGTTGTAGCTGCTTTTGAAGGATTTCTATGTTTTAACAACAATTGAATTACCTCATCATTCACAAAAGGTAAATCGGTTGCAATTACCAGCCAAGCTACATCTGGATTTTCTTGAAAAGCTGAACAAATGGCTCCAAAAGGCCCTAGACCTACAAACTTGTCTGTAATTTTATGTTCTATCTTAATTTCTTGTACCGACCTAACAGATAAAAATGTTTTTAAATTGTTTTTTTCTAACAACTCAATAGCTACATCACGTTGGTTTTTACCATAAAAATTTAGCATTCCTTTGTCAGTTCCCATTCTCACGCTTTTACCGCCAGCTAACACCAAACCTTGAATAGGCGCAATTTTTTCTTTAATTAGATTTTCAATATGTTTCGAAATTTTGTCAATTTCAGTAATCGAATAACAATGCAAATTTTTAACTTGAGGGTTCTTTTCAACTAAAAAGTCGAAAAACTCAACATCATCTGTCAATTTTATTACAAATTGAATATTATTTAACTGATCTAACCTTTTTAAAACTGAAGCCTTTTTGTCTTTGTCTAAAATTAATATTTGCTTCGCTCCTTGGTAATGATTTCCATTAATAAAAACAAAATCATATTGAGAAAACTGAACACGTTGATTGAATTTATTCACTTCATAATTTGCCGAGCTATTTAAAGTTCCTTTATAATGAAATGTAAACGTTTCAATAGCTAAATTTTCAACATCTTTGCTATGTGAAGCATCAAAATAAGATAACTTATAATTTCTTAATTTTTCTGAAACTTGATGTACTAAATTTGAAATAATATCACATTTTGTTCCAACAAAAGCTATTTCATTTGGAGCAAAATTATCATTATCTCTTAACTTCAATTTTGCGTGTTTTTGATGTTTACCCATTTTTAATATCGCTTTTTCCACCAGATTTCTCCACTAATTTCATTTCTTTAATTACCATTTTTTGAGATATAGATTTACACATATCATAAACGGTTAACGCAGCAATGTTTGCTCCAGTGAGTGCTTCCATTTCAACACCTGTTTTCCCCTCAATGGAAACTGTACAAAAAATTTCTATGTTTTCTTTATTTATAATTTCTATATCAATATCCACACCATTAATTAACAATGGGTGGCACATTGGAATTAACTCTGAAGTCTTTTTTACAGCTTGAATACCCGCAATAATTGCAGTTTGAAAAACGGGACCTTTTTTAGTGATTAATTCCTTATTTTCAAAATGAGAAATAATCTCTGCACCCAAAAACATGGTTGCTTTTGCTGTAGCTTTACGTTTAGTGATTTTTTTATCACCAACATTTACCATTTTTGGATGGTTTTTTTTATTTATGTGTGAGAATTTTTCTTCCATATTTAGAGATTGCTTCACTATGTTCGCAATGATGGGTTTTTATCTATATGTTATTAAAGGAAATACTTCTCCTTTGGTAAAATTACTTCTATCATCTGGTAATTCCAAAAAAGCATCAGAATCTACCAAATTTGCTAAATCTGCTGAACCTCTTCCTGTAATTGGAGTTGCGTAAATTTTTCCATCTTTTTTCTCAATTTTAACTTGTAAAAAATACGTCAAATCTGGTTTAAAAAAGTAATCTTCACTTAAAATTGCTTGGTTGTTATTTTCAAAATTTAAATCCACAGATTTACAATACCACGGGTAAAAATACTTTAAACAACTTGCAAATGTTGAAACTGGATTTCCAGGAAAAGCAAAAATTGTCTTATTATCTTTCTTTCCAAACCAAAATGGTTTTCCAGGGCGTTGCTTCACTTTATGAAATAATTTTTCAACTCCTAATTCATCTAAAACTTCAGGAATAAAATCGAATTTCCCTTTTGAAACTGCTCCGCTAAACAATAACACATCAAAATCATTTAAAAATGAGTTTATTTTAGTTAAAAGCAAGTCTTTATTATCGGTTATATGTGCAGTTTCAGCATAAATATTTAGCACTTCTAACAAGGAAACTAGTGTGTAAACATTACTTCTTCTAATTTGATGTTCTTCTGGCGTATCACAAACTCCAACCAATTCATTACCTGTAGAAATTATCATCACTTTTGGTTGCTTTGCAACTTGTACTTTAGTTTTCCCTACAGTTGCAAACACACCTATTTCAGCTGGTGAAATTACCGTGTTTTTAGGAATTAAAATATCTCCTAGCTTTCTGTCCAAACCTTTTAAGTGAACATTTTGATTGGTTTTTATGGCATCTAAATTTATAGTTGCAACTCCGTCTTTAATATCCAACAATTCATATTGAATAACTATATCTGTATTTTTCGGTAGTACAGCACCTGTCATTGCTTCAATGCAATTCGTTGGGTTTTGCATTGTTAATTGCTCACTTCCGGCTGCTTGAACACCTTCAATTTTAAATGCTCGTTGCCCATTATTAAATGCTTCGGAAGAAATTGCAATTCCATCCATACTTACACGATCAAATGGTGGAAAATCACGATCAGCAACAATATTTTCTTTTAAAGTTCTTCCTAATGACTTTAAAAATTTAACTTCTTCAGTCCCAAAATCTTCTGAAGTTTTTAAAATTATTTTTAATGCTTCTTGCGCTGTAGTTAAACTCATAACTTATTTAATTTTGGTACTAACTATTATTTACTTCTTTAAAAAATGAATTTAATTTGGCACTATCTAAATTTCCATTAGTTCTAACACCACTACATAAATCTAAGCCATAAGGATTAACTATTTTTATTGCTTTTTGAGCATTGTCAGGATTTAAACCTCCTGCTAAAAATACTGGAATATTTACACTCTCAACAATAGCTTTACTTATATCCCAATTATGTACTCTTCCAGTTCCTCCTAATTCTTTTGTTCCTAAATTTGGGTTTCCACTATCCAATAAAATAGCATCAACATATTTTGAAATTTCAATAGCTTCTTTCATTGAATTTTCATTTAAAACATGTAAAACTTGCACAATTTTTATAGTTGGCAATGCTAATTTTAATTGTAAATGTGTACCTTCAGTAAGCGCATCTACTAATTGAATTGTAGTTGTATTTACTTTGGAATGATGTTTAATAATACATTCAACACTTGTTTCACTAGTTAATAAAAAAGTATCAATATTTTCTGGAGTAAAAGTAGCAATTTCAGCAATTAACTCATCTGAAATTATTCCTGGGCCGCTTGGCATATTTCCAACCAACCCTATTGCTGAAGCGCCTGCATTTATTGCTAATTTAGCTTCCTCAACACTACTTATACAGCAAATTTTAATTTGTGTTTTTTTCATTCTCAATAATCAAATGACATTCTTAATTATCAATTAATCTATCCTCCAATTGTAGACATGCTTTCTGAAACATCATTTCCTCGAGCTGCTTCAGCAATAAAACCATTTTCAGGTTTTTTATGAACTGTTTTAATAAACAACTGTTTCAATTCATCATCACTTGCTCCATCTCTTATAAAATCTCTCACGTTAAAAACACCACCATCAAATAAACAGTTTTTAAACATTCCGGTTGCTGTTATTCTAATTCTATTACAATCGTTACAAATAGTACGTGTAAATGCTGGTATAATACCAAACGTTCCTTTATAATTTGGTATTTTAAAGTTTCTTGACGTTGAAGATTTTTTATCTTTAAGAGTTTCTACTACTGAATAATGTTCATTTACTAAACTAATTATTTTATTAAAGTTCCATTCTTCTTTCATGTCTCGTTGTCCTTTCCCATTAAAAGGCATTTCTTCAATAAAACGAACTGCAATATCTTTTACTTTTGAAAGCTCAATAAAATCAATAATTTCATCGGTATTAAAACCAGACTGAACTACTACATTTAGTTTTAATTTCAAGTTGCTTTTTTCTAACTTTTCAAGTGTTTCATAAACTCCTTCAAAAACATCTCTACGAGTAATTTTAGCAAATTTATCTTTTTGTAAACTATCAATACTTAAATTAATTGCATTGATGTTTAACTCTTCTAATTTATCTATATGGTTTGAAATTAATGCGCCATTTGTAGTTATATTTATTTCATCTAGCTTATCGTTAAAAGAAAGTGATTCTAAAAAATTCACAAAATCTTTTCGTACAAAAGGCTCACCACCTGTTAAACGCACTTTATTAACTCCTAATTCTGAAAGAACACGCGTAAGCCTATACATTTCTTTATAAGAAAGCAATTCTTTTCTATCAACAATATTTATACCTTGTGAAGGCATACAATATTGACAACGCAAGTTACAACGATCAGTTATTGCCAATCGTAAATAGGATATTTTTCTACCAAATTTATCTCTTAATTCCACTAATTGAGTGTTATTTTATTTCTTCCTAAAATTATTATTTCTTCTTTTTCCAATTTTTTTAAAATTCTTGATATAGCTTCTCTTGAAACTTTTAAATCCCTTGCTATGTCAAAATGTTTTCTATAAATTGTATTGTTATTACTAACCAAACTAGTATACTCTAAGTATTTTAACAATCTGTTTTCTAAACTTGTAAAAGCAATATCATTAATATTTTCAATTAAAAAAGATATTTGTTGTTGATTTAGTTGAAAATAAAAAGTTCTCCAAGTTTCATAATTTAAAAACCACGAAGCTACTATTTCTGAAGGAATTGCTATGTAAGTAATATTACTTAAAGTCTCTAACCTTATTTCGCTTTTTTTCTTTTCTAAAGCATATGAAATTGCCACTGCACTTGTTTGATTTTTAGATAGATAATGTAAAAAAATACCGTTTCCATTTCCGTCACGCCTCATTACTTTAACAATTCCAGAAACAATTAATGGTATAAATTGTATATCTCTTCTAATTTCTAAAATTATTTTTTCAGATTCAGCATGTTTTAAAATACCATTAGCACAAATTTCATGTAAAAGTTTATCTTCAAAAATATTTGAAAAATTAGTCGCAACAATATCATCTAGCTTCATCAACTTTTATTTTTTTCCATTTAGAAAATAATGAAATTTTTAATGAGGAATTTTATCTTTAAACAACCCATAGAAAAAAGCGCCTAACGTTGCTCCAAATATTACAACTAATATTGATACAACACCTTTACCAACCAGTACAAACATTGGTCCTGGACATGCACCTGCTAGAGCCCAACCTAACCCAAATAAAATTCCACCTAAAAGATTACGATATAATCCTCTTTTTTTAGGAGCAACATGTATTTCGTTTCCTTCAAATGTTTTTACCATTTTTTTTCTGAAGAAATACATGCTTAACATACCCAACACAACTGCTGACCCAATAATTCCATACATATGAAACGACTGAAATTTAAACATTTCGTAAATTCTATACCACGAAATTATTTCAGCTTTGCTCATTACTATTCCAAAAAGAATCCCTACTAAAAAAAATTTTATATATTTCATCTTCTTAAAATATTAGTGGTAAAATAAACCAAGTCATTACTAATCCTCCTATAAAAAATCCAATTACCGAAATTAAAGAAGGTAATTCTAAATTGCTTAAACCTACAATTGCGTGTCCAGAAGTACAACCACCAGCCCAGCGCGCACCAAAACCAACCATAATACCAGCTATTAATAGTATAAAAAAACCTTTAAGCGAAAGCATTGTATCTATACTAAAAATCTCATCGGGTAAATAAGTTGCTCCTGCATTGGCAATTCCAATATCTGCCAAATCTTGTACAGTTTGTGGATTCAATGCAACTACATCACTTGGCGACAACCAATACGCAGAAATAAAACCCCCAGTAATAGCCCCTAAAACAAAAATTAGATTCCAACTATTTTGTTTCCAATCAATTTTGAAATAGTCTATGAATTTTCCTGCTCCACCTATAGAACAAAAGGTTTCTAAATTTGATGAAACACCGAAGCGTTCACCAAAATAAAAGAGCAAAAACATGATTAATGCAATAATAGGACCTGCAACATACCAAGCCCATGGTTGAGTTATAAATTCCATAATTTAATTAGTTAGTTTATCAAAAATATCATATAAATTATGCCGTTCTGTAACGAAAGTTACATAGTTTAGAATTCTAAAATCTCAATTTTGTTTCTAAGCAGCTTAATTTTACCTTCATTTTCAAGTTGTTTTAACAACCTTGAAATTACAACTCTAGATGTATGCAAATCGTAAGCAATTTCTTGATGAGTTGTATTTAGAGCTGTATCTCTCATAATTTGAGCTTTATCTGTAAGGTATTTATACAAACGCTCATCCATTCTCATAAATGCAAGAGTATCAATAGTTTCCATCATTTCATTTAGACGAATATTATAACTATCTATTACAAAATTTCTCCACGTTTTGTATTTAACCAACCATTCATCTAATTTTTCAGTAGGTAGAAAAATTATTTCTGAATCTTTTTCTGCAATTGCTCTAATACCACATTTTCCGTTTGAAATTGCACTAGCAAAAGAACTTGCACAAGTATCACCTCTTTCTAAAAAATACAATAGTATTTCTTCTCCTTTTTTATCTTCTCTAACTATTTTAATGGCTCCATCTAACAATAAAGGTACTCCTTTCATTTTATCGCCTAAATCAACTAAAAGCTCATTTTCACGCAATTTTTTATAAGTTCCAACCTGTACAATTTCATCTAATAATTCTTTCTCAAATACAAATGAAAAGTAGTTTTCTAATTTTTCTCTCATTTTTTTAAATAATATAAAATTTTAGTAGTAGCTCCAGTTTTTCCAATTACATATTTTAAAGCGTTATTACCTGCTTTCTCTCTGAAATCTTTCAACGGAAATAATTTCTTTAAAAGTACGGATAATTTTTCAGAATCATTTATTACAAAACAGGCTTCGTTATTTACCAGATCTATTGCTTCATTAAATTTGTAATAATTTGGCCCAATTACTATTGGAATTCCAAATGTTGCAGGTTCTAGCACATTATGAACACCTGTTTTGGTATAACCTCCACCAACATAAGCGATGGTGGCGTAACTATATATTTTTGTTAAAACCCCAACCGTGTCAATAATAAAAACTTGATAATCTGCTAGTTTCTTGTTTTCCTTCTCAGAAAACAATACAACCTTTTTATGTATTGATTTTTTTAATTTTTCTATTTCTTCTGAATTTATATTATGAGGTGCAATTATAAATTTTTCACTTTCAGATGCTTCATTATTTATATAATTAATTAACAATTCTTCATCTTCTTTCCAAGTACTTCCTGCAACCAACGTGTATTTATTATCTTTAAATTCTTCAATAAAAGAAAGGGTATTATTTTGTTTGGTTATTTCATAAACTCTATCAAAACGTGTATCACCACTAACGGTTACATTTGTAAAGTTAATTTTATTAAGTATTGTTTTGGAATTCTCATCTTGTACAAAAAAATGATTAAATGCAGTTAACGATTTTCGTATCCAACCGCCATACCATTTAAAAAATGCTTGATTTTCTCTAAATATTCCTGAAACCAATATTGTTTTAATTGATCTGTTTTTTAATTCTTTTAATATGTTTGGCCAAAATTCATATTTTACAAAAACAACTAATTTAGGCTGAACTACGTCTAAGAATTTACGAGCATTTAACTTGGTATCTAATGGTAAGTAACAAACAACATCAGCTAACTTGTAATCTTTTCTAACTTCATATCCTGAGGGTGAAAAAAAAGTTAATACTATTTTATACGTTGGATTATCTTCTTTTAATTTTTCTAGTATTGGACGACCTTGTTCAAACTCACCAAGCGAAGCGCAATGAAACCATATTACGTTATCATTTTTAGAAATAACATTGGTTAATTTTTGAAAAGTTTGCTTTCTTCCTTCAACAAAAAGATTTATTTTTTTATTAAATTTAGCAATAATTTTTAAGAAAAAGCTAGTGCTTAAAACAAGTATGTTATATAAGAAATACATGAATTACAAAGTTACAAAATAAGTGTATAAAAAAAACTCCCAAACTTTAGAAGTTTGGGAGTTTTAATTTTATAAAAATCTGTTTCTTAAGCTTCAAATGGCTCAATAGAAACATAAGATCTATTATCTCTTTTCTTTTGGAATTTCACAACACCATCAACTTTCGCGTGTAATGTGTGATCTTTTCCCATATACACATTTTCACCTGGGTGATGTGTAGTTCCTCTTTGGCGGATAAGAATGTTCCCTGCAATTGCAGCTTGACCACCAAATATTTTTACTCCTAGTCGTTTCGATTCTGATTCTCTACCATTCTTCGAACTACCTACTCCTTTTTTATGTGCCATTATCTTATGGTTTTAAAATTGAAATTTTTATTTAGTTAATGCTTCAATTAATTCAGCTTTCTTTAAAGAAGTATACCCTGAAATACCTTTTTCTTTAGCCAATGCTTTTAATTCAGCAACAGTCTTAGAACCTAAATCATCTGTAGCTACAGCTTTTGGTGCTTCAACTTTAGCTTCCGATTTTTTGGCAGGTGCTTTTTTAGCAGCTACTTTTTTCTTTGCTCCACTTGCAGCAATACTTTCAATTTGGATTTCAGTTAAAAACTGGCGGTGACCATTTTTCTTTTTGTATCCTTTTCTACGTTTCTTTTTAAAAACGATTACTTTATCACCTTTAAGGTGACCTAAGATTTTGGCCGTTACTTCGGCTCCTTCTATAGCTGGGGCGCCAACGGTTACTGTACCTGCATCACTTAAAAGAAGAACATTATCAAAAGAAACTTTCGCTCCTTCTTCTTCTTGTAAGCGGTGTACATAAACCTTTTGGTCTTTTGCTACTTTAAACTGCTGCCCTGCTATCTCTACAATTGCATACATACGTATAATTTTTTCGCTTTGTTAATAATTCAAATGCCTCTTTAATTAAGGCGGGTGCAAATATATAGATTTTTTCTTATTCAACAAAACAAATTTAACCCAAAGAAACCTCTCGTTTTAAGCAGCTTAATAATTCATTTACTTAATGTTACGTTAATTTTTTATTTCTATTTCTATTTGTATAAAAAAGTTTATTAAATTTGGAATTGATTTTTGCAATGTAAAGCTTCTTTAATTTCATTTCAAAAATTGTAACATTTAGAATAAACAAGCGTCAAATACGCAATTATTAATTAACTTAACCCATTAACAACTATGAGAAAAATTTATTTCTTAAGCCTTTTAGGGTTGCTTTTAAGTGTAACTACATTTGCACAAAAAGTAGCTTTTGAAGAGTATGACTTAAGTAACGGAATGCATGTGATTTTACATCAAGACAATTCTGCACCACTAGTAACAACATCAGTAATGTACCATGTTGGAGCTAAAGATGAAAACCCTGAACGAACTGGTTTCGCACACTTTTTTGAACATTTATTGTTTGAAGGAACCGAAAATATTGAAAGAGGTGAATGGTTTAAAATTGTATCATCTAACGGTGGAACAAATAATGCAAATACAAATCAAGACAGAACCTATTATTACGAAGTTTTCCCTTCAAATAATTTAGAGTTAGGTTTATGGATGGAATCTGAAAGGTTATTACACCCAGTAATTAACCAAATTGGTGTTGACACTCAAAATGAAGTTGTAAAAGAAGAAAAAAGATTAAGAGTTGATAATTCTCCTTATGGGCAATGGAACGGTGAAGTATTTAAAAACTTATTTGATAAACACCCTTACAAATGGACAACTATTGGGTCTTTAGATCATTTAGATGCGGCTACTTTACAAGAATTTCAAGATTTTAACAAAAAATATTATGTGCCTAACAACGCTGTTTTAGTTGTTGCTGGTGATTTTGAAACAACAACTGCAAAAAAATTAATTGCAGATTATTTTGGGACTATCCCAAGAGGAGAAGAAATAACTCGTACTGTAATACAAGAAGATCCTATTACTGAAGAAATTAATATAACTTTTGAAGATCCAAATATTCAAATTCCAGCAGTTTTTACAGTGTACAGAACTCCTGCAATGACTACAAGAGACGCTAGAGTTTTAGACATGATTTCAACTATTTTAAGTGATGGGAAAAGTTCTAGATTGTATAAAAAATTAGTTGATGACAAGAAAAAAGCAATGCAGGTTATGGCTTTTAACTATTCATTAGAAGAATATGGAGCATATATTGTATTAGCACTTCCTGTGGGAGAAAATACACTAGATGATTTAGTAGATGAAATGGATGAAGAAATTGTAAAAATTCAAACGGAGTTAATTTCTGATAAAGAGCTTCAAAAATTAAGAAACAAATTTGAAAATCAATTTGTAAATTCAAACGCTAGTGTTGAAGGTATTGCAAATTCATTGGCAAGATATTATATGCTCTATGATGATGTTAACTTAATTAATACAGAAATAGAGATCTACAATTCTATTACCAAAGAAGAAATTAGAGAAATTGCTAAAAAATATCTAAACCCTAATCAACGATTGGTATTAGATTATGTACCAAAAACAGAAAAAGAATAAAACCAATGAACATGAAAACAAAATTTATATCATTTATAACACTATTTTTATTGACATTTTCAATGTCGGCTCAAATAGATCGATCTATACAACCAACACCAGGACCTTCCCCTAAAATTAATCTAGGGAAACCTGAAACTTTTGAACTAAAGAATGGCTTAAAAGTTTTAGTGGTTGAAAACCATAAATTACCACGTGTATCAGC
>NZ_WTAR01000055.1 GCF_013139515.1 Lutibacter sp. | reverse complement strand
TTCCTGCGCCAATAAATGTTTTTGGATTAGGAGTTTCTAACTTTTGTGTAAATCGTTTTACTGCTTTACCTCCAGCAGTTATTGTTAAAAACTCTAATTCATCTATATATTCATTTGATTGCTCTTCGTTTTGATGTTGTGTAATAACGCCAATTAAAATAGCTTCTTCAGATGTCACTTTTTTCTCTTCTATCATTTTACAAATTTACAAATTAGTTTGCTTGAAAATAAGAAATGATATTTTTTTAATAAGGTAGTGTAAAATAGAACGTTGTTCCTGAGCCTACTTTAGATTTTAACCATATTTCACCACCTAGTTTTAGCATTAACCCTTTACAAATACTTAATCCTAAACCATTTCCTGTTTTAAAATCTTTATCTCCTGCTTGAGAAAAACGATTAAAAATAGCTTCAAATTTATCTTCAGAAATACCACAACCTGTGTCTTTTACGTAAAATTGAACGTAAGAAGTATCTCTATAATAGTTTAATACATAACCAACTTCAATAAAGCCATTTTCAGTAAATTTTGAAGCATTATTAATTAAATTATTAATAATTTGAGTAAATCTATTTTCGTCAGTTTTTATAAAAACATTATTAGTTGTAGGTAAATTTAATTTAAGATTTACATTTTTAGTTGATAAAATGGTGTTTGTTTCTTTTTGAATTTCAATTATTTCTTTTAACGTTTTAACAACATTAACGTTTTCTATATCAACTTTTAATTGATTGGATTCAATTTTAGAAATATCAATAATATCATTAATAATTGTCATTAATCGTTCACCTGAATGGTTAATAACATCTACAAACCTATCTCTTTTTTCATCTGTAAGTTCTGGGTCTTTTAAAAACGAAGAAAAACCCATAATTGCACTCATAGGAGTTCTAATTTCATGACTCATATTTGCTAAAAATGAAGATTTTAATTGATCACTTTCTATGGCTTTTTCTTTTTGAATTGACAATAAACTATAGGCTTTTTTACGAGCATTACTTTGTTTTTTTAATAATATTATTAAAACTAAAAAGGTTAAAATAAATAAAACAAGTATGATGCTTATTATTTTTTGATTTTTTAGTTCTACTTTTCTTATTGTTTCATTTTCATTTAAAAGCGCTATCCTTTTTTTTTGATTTTCAATTTCAAAATTAGTATCTAAGTTTGCGACTTTTTCAAATTTTTCTGATGTGTAAATACTATCTGAATATTTTTTAAATAATTTTTGATTTTCATATGCTTTTTTATAATCACCAAGACCAACATAAGCTTCACTTAAAAAAGAATAATTACTAAACTCACCAAATGCCCAAAAAATATCCTCATTAAATTCTAGACTTTTTTTGGCATATTTAATAGTGTTTTTATAATCTTTCAAATTTAAATATACTTCTGAAATGTTACTATAAATAATGTTGTATAATGGTGAAAAGTTATATTTTTTTGCTACTTCAAGTGATTTGTTTGCATATTTTAACGCCTTATCAAAATCTTCTTTAAGCAAGTAACAATCGCCCATATTTAAATAGTTAATAGCCAAAGCTTCCATGTGATTAATTTCTTTAGCTAATACAATTGACTTATTATAATAAATTATAGCTTTGTCTAAATTTCCCTGATCTCCAATGGCATTTCCTAAATTTATATAGCAATCTAAAATTCCTTTTTTATCATTCAATTCTCTATAGGTTTCAAATGCTTTTAAATAATATTTATGGGCATTTGTATAATTTTTTTGATCGTAATTTAAATTTCCAATACCCATATTAACATTAGCAATACCCTCCTTATCTTTATTTTTATTAAAAATTTCTAAAGCCTTTAAATAATACTCAATAGATGTATCTAAAGAATTCAAATAAGAAAAGCTATTTGCAATATTCAAATAACTGGTTGTAATTCCATTTTCATCACTAATACTTTCATAAATAGTTTTTGCATTGAAATAATATTTTAAGGCTTCTTTATAGTTGCCTTTCATATCTAAATAAACTCCAATTTTCATCAAGCTATAAGCTTCGTGTTTTTTACTTTTTACATTTATTGATACGTTAAGCGCCTCTTTATAATAAGCATAGGCAGTGTCTGGGTATGTAAATAAACTCTCGTCAGCTATTTTAAGTGTATTATGTATTACTAATGTATCTTTTGAAAATTTCACATTTCCACCATACATTTTTGAATAAACTGAAGTTGAATTTATAATTATTAAAAGTAGATAACTACATATAATAATTATCCTCTTAGGGAATTTGTGGAACATAATTTTAGCATTTTTTTGAAGACACGACTCTTGGTCTATCTATAAAAGTAAACTTTTATTTTTCCGTTTTTAGTGATAATTATCACTTTCATCCAATAGACTTTAATTTAACTACTTTAGCTAAATATTTTAAACTCATCCTATTTCTCTTATGTTTTCATACTTTAAATCTTCTGGAAAAATTAACAAAACTTACACTATAGCCTTTTATAACCTTGAAAATTTATTTGATATCACTAATGATCCTACTACTTTAGACGATGATTTTACACCAAAAGGAAGAAAAAATTGGAATTTGTATCGTTACAAAAACAAAATAAGAAAATTAAGTAATATTATTGCTCAACTTGGGACTCAAAGATCATTTCATGCACCCGCAATTGTTGGTGTAGTTGAAGTTGAAAATAAAGCAGTTTTAAATGATTTAGTTGCTTCAAAAAATCTAAAATCCCACGATTATGGAATTGTACATTACGATTCACCTGATGAAAGAGGAATTGATGTAGCATTATTGTATAAAAAAGAACTTTTTGAGGTGTTATCTTCTGAAACATTTCCATTGTATTTAGAAGGAAACAATGGAGAAAGAGATTATACACGAGATATTTTAGTGGTAAATGGAAATTTAAATGGCGAATTAATTTCTATACTTGTAAATCACTGGCCGTCACGTAGAAGTGGAGAAAACTCAACAGAAGAAAAAAGAATTGAAGCCGCAAAATTAGCAACTCAAATTACCAATAATATTACAACTGAAAATGAGAGTGCTAAAATTATAATTATGGGAGATTTTAATGATAACCCATCAAATACAAGTGTACAAAAATATTTGGTAAACGATACATTTTACAACCCAATGGAGCGTTTAATTAATACCGGTAATGGAACTTTAAATTATAAAAAAACGTGGCATTTATTTGATCAAATTATTTTTTCTAAAAACTTTTTCAATCTTGAAAATGATAAACACACGTTTAAATATGCCGAAGTTTTTGATAAACATTTTTTAAAACAATGGAAAGGGAAATATAAAGGAAACCCTTTTAGAACCTATATTGGAAAATGGTATCAAGGTGGGTTTAGTGATCACTTCCCTGTGTATGTGTATTTAAAAAAACATTAAAGTTTAGGCATAAAAAAACTCAAACTTAGTTAGTTTGAGTTTTTTTATGATTTTAACTTCTCTTTTTAAGAAGCAGTAACTTTTAAAGGCATTGTGTAAATTTTATCTCTTTCGCCAGGATTATCAACTTTTTTGTAGTTTAAATTTTCACGAACGTAGTTTAAAATGTTTTTATCTCTTGTATCAACATTTAAAATTACAATTTCTCCTTGTGAACTAAATGTGAACGTTAATGTAACTACTGTCTCATTTTCAATAATAAAATCTGGAGTTTGTAATAAATTTACAATTTGAGTTCTAATTTCTTTTGTTGGCTCTTTTAATCCTTCTGCGTTTGCAGCAAATAAACTTGCTGTTCCAATTACTAAGGCTAATGCCATTAATTTAAATTTTTTCATAATAAATAAGTATTTAATTGTTAGTATATTTAAAAGACGCTTGAAATAAAAAAGTGTGACTTTTATAATGCGCTATTAACAAATGTTTAACTAAAGTCATAAAAAACTCAAACCTATTTAGTTTGAGTTTTTACGTTTTTAATTGTCTCTTCATGAAGCAGTAACTTTTAAAGGCATTGTGTATATTTTATCTCTTTCTCCTGGATTGTCAACTTTTTTATAGTTTAAATGTTCACGAACATAGTTTAAAATGTCTTTGTCTCTAGAGTCAACATTTAAAACAACTACTTCTCCTTGTGAACTAAATGTAAACGTGAGCATTACTGTTGTTTCATTTTCAATAACAA
>NZ_WTAR01000041.1 GCF_013139515.1 Lutibacter sp. | reverse complement strand
ATTATTATTGTTTAATTATTGACTTCTTAAATCGCTATTTTTTACTTAAAATTTTATGTCATTCCTGCGCAGGCAGGAATCTATTTTTTACACCGTATGGATTCCTGTTTTTCACAGGAATGACATTATTACTACATTTACAATTCTAAAAAATTCTTTAAAATTTGTTCACCTGCTTTACTACTCTTTTCAGGGTGAAATTGTACACCGTAAAAATTTTGTTCTTGCAACGCTGAAGCATATTTTATTCCATAATCTGTAATTGCAATGGCTTCATCATTTAATGGGACATAAAAACTATGCACCAAATACATATATTCTTTCTCTTTAATACCTTTGAATAAATCCGATTTTAAATTCTCAATTTGATTCCAACCAATTTGTGGAACTTTCTCATTATTATTAAACTTCACAACATCACAATCAAAAATAGCTAATCCTTGCGTGTCACCTTCTTCACAATAGTTGCACATTAATTGCATTCCTAAACAAATACCTAAAACTGGTTGTTTTAATGTCGGGATTAAAACATCCAAACCTGTTGCTTTTAACTTTTTCATGGCACTACTCGCCTCTCCAACTCCGGGGAAAATTACTTTATCAGCCGATTTTATTACATCAACATCGTCTGATAAAATTGCTTCATAACCCAATCGTTGAATTGCAAATTTTATAGATTGGATATTCCCTGCTCCGTAATTAATAATTACAACGCCCCCTTTTAATCCCCCAAAGGGGGAAATTTCTTTCACTTTATCTAAATCTGTCATATTCATAATTTCTATTTCCCCCTTTGTGGATTAGGGGCTTATAGCATTCCTTTTGTACTCGGTAAAATCATTTTTTCTGAATCTCTTTTAACAGCTGCTTTAATTGCTTTTGCAAAGGCTTTAAAAATGGCTTCAATTTTATGGTGCTCATTAACACCTTCAGCCTTTATGTTTAAATTACATTTTGCGCCATCTGTGAACGATTTAAACAAATGGTGAAACATTTCAGTTGGCATTTCACCAATTTTTTCACGTTTAAAATCTGCATCCCAAACCAACCAATTTCTACCTCCAAAATCAATAGTAACTTGTGCTAAGCAATCATCCATTGGTAAACAAAAACCGTAGCGCTCTATTCCTAATTTATTTCCTAACGCTTTTGCGAAAACTTCACCTAAAGCAATCATTGTATCTTCAATAGTATGGTGCTCATCAACTTCTAAATCCCCTTTCACTTGTATGGTTACATCCATATTTCCGTGACGTGCAATTTGATCTAACATATGATCAAAAAAAGCAATTCCTGTTGAAATATCACTCTTTCCTGTTCCATCTAAATTTAAGTTGATGTGAATTTTGGTTTCATTCGTATTTCTAGTCAATTCAGCGGTACGATTTTCTAATTTTAAAAATTCATAAATCTTTTCCCAATCGTTACTTTCTAAAGCAATATTATTGTCTAATTCATTTCTTTTAACTGTAATTTCTCCAGTTCCAAGATTGGTGTTATCATTAATAAAAATTCCTTTTGAACCTAAATTTTTAGCCAATTCAATATCAGTTAATCTATCACCTATTACAAATGAGTTTTCTAAATCATAATCTTTAGAAAAATACTGAGTTAACATTCCAGTTCCTGGTTTACGCGTATTAGCATTTTCATGGGGGAAAGTTCTATCTAAAAAAACAGAATCAAATACAACCCCTTCATTTTCAAATGATTTCATAATAAAATTATGAACAGGCCAAAAGGTATCTTCAGGAAAAACATCAGTTCCTAAGCCATCTTGATTGGTAATCATTACCAATTCATAATCCAATTCTTTTGCTATTTTACCTAAATATGTAAATGCTTTAGGATAAAAAATCATTTTTTCAAATGCATCAATTTGTTCATCAACAGTTTCTTTAATTAGTGTACCATCACGATCAATAAATAATACTTTTTTCTTCATTTTATAAATCTTTAAATGCATTTATCAACTTAATATTTTCGCTTTTTGTTCCAATAGTTAAACGTAATGTGTTTTCACACAAAGGCTGGTTCGTTCTATTACGAATTACAATTCCTTTTTCAATTAATTGAATGTATCTTTTTGAAGCATCATCCACTTTAATTAGCACAAAATTAGCATCTGTAGGATACACTTTTTCAATAATAGAAATCAATTTTAATTTAACAATTAGCTTTTCTCGTTGCTCTAAAATAATTTCAATTTCTTTTTTAACTTTATTTTTAGTTAAAATTCTCTTTAAAGCTCTTTGTTGTGTTAATTCATTAACGTTATAAGGAGGTTTAATTTTGTTTAAAACCCCAATAATTTCTTCGGAAGCATAACAAATTCCCATTCTTATTCCTGCCATTCCATACGCTTTAGATAAGGTTTGTGTAATAATTAAATTTGGAAATTCATTCAATCGCTCTAGCCAACTTTTTTCAGAAGAAAAATCAATATATGCTTCATCAATTACTACTAAACCTTTAAAGAATTTTAATAATTTTTCAACACTTTCATTAG
Organism: Lutibacter sp.; assembly: GCF_013139515.1. Lineage (GTDB taxonomy): Bacteria > Bacteroidota > Bacteroidia > Flavobacteriales > Flavobacteriaceae > Lutibacter. The sequence continues at coordinate 6,107 of NZ_WTAR01000041.1, read as the reverse complement.
AAAATGAATTTCCTGTTGGGTTGTTTGGCGAACATAAAAATAATAGCTTTGAATTGGCATCAGCAACTTTTAAAATTTCATCAACATTAGGTTCAAAATTATTAGTTAATAAAACCTCATTCTCATCAATATTATTAATGTTTGCCAACACTTTATACATTCCATACGTTGGTGGCAACGTAATAATATTATCTTGTTTTGGTTCGCAGAAAGCTCTAAAAATTAAATCTAATACTTCATCACTACCATTTCCCAATAAAATTTGAGAAAGTGGTACATTTTTTAATTTTGATAATTCTTTTTTAACCGATGTTTGTTGCGGATCGGGATAACGATTTACACCATTTTCAAACGGATTTTCATTCGCATCTAAAAATACCATATTTGCACTTAAATCCTTAAACTCATCACGTGCTGACGAATACGGTTTTAGTGATTTGATATTTTCACGAACTAAATCATTTATGTTCATATGCTATTCTTTAAAATTTGAAAAATTTTGACAAGCTCAGTTTGACAAGTTTTTAATCTAATTATTTTAAACTATTCAAACGTAAAGTTACTGCATTTTTATGAGCATCTAACCCTTCAGCTTCAGCCATTAATTCAATAGCATTTCCAATATTTTGAATTCCTTTTTTTGATATTTTTTGAAATGAAATAGCTTTCAAAAACGAATCTAAATTGACACCTGAATACGCTTTTGAATATCCATTCGTTGGCAACGTGTGATTTGTACCCGATGCGTAATCACCAGCACTTTCTGGTGTATAATCACCAATAAATACCGAACCTGCATTTTGAACATTATCTACATAAAATTCATTGTCATTTGTACAAATTATAAAATGTTCAGGGCCATACTCATTTATCAGATCTAATGCAATTTCTTTAGATTTAACATAAATTAATTTTGAGTGGTCAATAGCTTGTTTTGCTATTTTTTTTCTAGATAATTGTTCTATCTGTTGTTCTATTTCTAGCTCTACTTCATTTAATTTTTCTAGTGAAGTTGTTACTAAAATCACCTGACTATCTGTACCGTGTTCTGCCTGACTTAATAAATCAGAAGCCACAAAACTTGCGTTGGATGTTTCATCTGCAACAATTAATAATTCACTTGGCCCTGCAGGCATATCTATGGCTACGCCAAATTTAGTAGCTAATTGCTTAGCTGCGGTAACATATTGATTTCCTGGCCCAAAAATTTTATACACCTGAGATATAGTTTCCGTTCCAAAAGTTAAACCCGCAATAGCTTGTATACCACCAACTTTTAATATTTTGGTGACACCACATAGTTGTGCTGCATATAAAATAGCGGGGTTTATTTCTCCTTTTTGATTTGGAGGAGTTGCTAAAATAATTTCTTTACAACCTGCAATTTGAGCTGGAATTGCCAACATTAAAACCGAAGAAAATAAAGGTGCGGTTCCTCCTGGAATGTATAATCCAACTTTTTGAATTGCTCTTTTTTCCTGCCAGCATTCAACACCTTCAACAGTTGTAATAATATTTTTAGCAGTTTTTTGAGCTGTATGAAATGTTGAAATATTATTTTTAGCTAAATCAATAGCAGCTTTTAATTCATTTGAAATTTGTGTTGAAGCGGCTAAAATTTCTTCTTGAGAAACATACAATTTACCTAAATCTACTCCATCAAAAATAGAAGTATAGCGTTTAATTCCATCATCTCCATTACGCTTTACATCATCAAAAATAGAATTAACCGTAGTTTCAATTGCTTCAATTGTTTGCGTTGGTCTTTGCAACAATATTGACCATTCACTTTTTGGTGGATTTATAATTTTATTCATTTTATTTAATATTTTGATGAGATCCTGAATTAAGTTTAAGATGACGTCTTACTTATAATACCATTTTTTCTATTGGAATCACCAACAATCCTTCTGCCCCATTTGCTTTCAATTCGTCTAATACTTCCCAAAAAGTATTTTTTTCAATTACTGTATGAATAGAGCTCCAACCCTCTTCAGCTAATGGCAACACAGTTGGGCTACGCATTCCTGGTAATAATTTTATAATTGTATCAACTTTATCATTTGGAGCATTCATTAAAATATATTTAGATTTTCTAGCTTTTAAAACTGCTTGAATTCTAAACTGTATTTTATCTAGAATTTTTTGATTTTCTTCAGAAATAGAAGACGAAACAGCAAGTACTGCCTCACTTATCAGCATTTCTTCTACTTCTTTTAAATTGTTTTTAAAAAGCGTACTTCCACTTGAAACTATGTCACAAATGGCATCGGCTAAACCAATATTTGGTGCAATTTCAACTGAACCATTAATAATATGAACATCTGGTTTAACATTAAACTTTTTAAAGTATTGCTTTACTGTATTTGGGTATGAAGTTGCAATTCTAGCACCATCTAAATCCTTAATACTAGAATATTCAACATCTTTTGGTACAGCTAAAGAAACTCTACATTTTGAGAATCCTAATTTTTCTACTATACCAATATCTTCACCTTTTTCTATCAATACATTTTCACCAATAATGGCAATATCTACTACTCCATCTCTAAGGTATTGAGGAATATCACCGTTACGTAAATACAAAACTTCCAACGGGAAATTACTTGCTGATGCTTTTAATTGATCTTTTCCATTATCTATAGAAATTCCACAATCTTTTAATAATTTTAGAGAATCTTGGTTTAATCTTCCTGATTTTTGTACTGCAATCTTAATTTTAGTCATTTTTTATTTTAATATGTTTGAATAAACCTAGTTGTTTTAATAAAAAAACCCGCTTGATTTACTCAAACGGGTTATAATTATATTTTTGAAATTATTCAATACATTATCCTCTCGCCTGAGTGCTAGTATGAGAATGATGACGATGTAATTGAATAAATTTCATTATTTCTTGTTTTGTGCTACAAATATATAAAAATGTTTAATACAGCAAACTGTACCTTGTAAAATATTTACAAACTTAAACGTTTTGTTATATAATTAACATTCTAAATTATCGTACTTTTCTAAGTAAAGTAGCAATGTTAGTCCATCTTAAATCACGAGATTTAATTCCTTTCTCTATTTTTTCAATAGCATTTTCACTTAAGTTTTGGTCAGAAGCCTTCTTTTTAGGTTTAAATACTTGTTCAAATCCTAAAAACATATTTATAGTTATGTGTGTTGCATAAGCATCACTACCAGATGGCGACAGAATTCTTAATAAACTCCATTTTTCTTTAACCTCATCATCTACTGCTTTTTGGTGCATCGGCAAAAAGGTTTCAATTTCAGTAGTTTCATACGTTGAATTTGTGGCTTTCATAAAGTCAATATAAGCAATAGACCCAATATCCATATCATATTCATCTTCCGTTTCTGCTAAAACTTCAAGATAAAACCGCTTTGATAAATCTCTAGATTTACTTGTTTTTCCCATTTGACTTTGAAATTCATCATCAGACATTTCTGGATAAGCAGCCTTTACTGCAGCTGGAAAATTATCATCTCCTTTAAACATTTTTATTGGATTGTCATATACACTAACAGTCATATATTGATATCCTTCATCTTCACCTCCCGGTTTTAATGACCACATATCCCAACCAATTAATTCTCCATTCATAATTCGTTGCTTATGAATTTTTTCCCAAAATTCTTCAACTTTCCAATAGTCAGCCTCTTGCTCATTATCAACCTTCATAAGTTCAAAAATTAGATATGACTTTTCTTGTGAAAACAAATTAGCAGTCATTAATACCATGGCTACAAATAATAGTAATAATTTTTTCATGATAAATATTTTAGTAGTTAATAAAAGAAGGAGTTACTGTGAAGTTACTGATTTTTATCAAATTACGCCAATTAAAGTTGAAGAATTCAACAAAAAACAATTGTTTTAAGCCTTAATTAATTTACGGTAAATTGTTTAAAACTCTTTAATAAATGATACCATTTAAATAGTAAGTTTATGAACCATTAATAATTATTTAGTTAAATTTGCGCTTTCTAACAATACACTAAATAAATCAACACATGATTCAATTCTTTGGAGACACAAACAGTAAAATATACGCTGTACAAACGTCAAAAGAACTTTTACAAAAAGACACTCAAAAGTTAAACTGGCTTTTTGGGAATTTAAAACAACTATCTGAGGCATCTATTGATGCTTTTTTTATTGGCCCACGTGCCGCAATGATTACTCCTTGGAGTACTAATGCAGTTGAAATTACACAAAACATGGGTGTTGAAGGTGTTCTTAGAGTTGAAGAATTTAATTCTTCAACAGAAAATGAAGCATTTGATGCAATGATTTTTGAAAAATATGCTAAATTAAATCAAGATATTTTCACCATTAATGTTCAACCTGAAGCAATTTTAAAAATAGAAGATATTGCAGCTTACAATCAACAGGAAGGATTGGCTTTAAACAATGAAGAAATTCAATACTTAAATAATTTAAGTGCTAAAATTGGAAGAAAACTAACAGATTCAGAAGTGTTTGGATTTTCACAAGTAAATTCTGAACACTGTCGACATAAAATTTTTAATGGAACTTTTGTGATTGATGGAGAAGAAATGCCTTCTTCTCTATTCAAATTAATTAGAAAAACTTCGGAATTAAAACCTGAAGGAATTGTTTCAGCATATAAAGATAATGTTGCTTTTGTTGAAGGACCAATAGTGGAACAATTTGCTCCAAAATCAGCTGATAAACCTGATTTTTACGAAAAGAAAGATTACAAATCGGTTATTTCATTGAAAGCCGAAACTCATAATTTCCCAACAACTGTTGAACCATTTAATGGTGCTGCAACAGGCTCTGGAGGTGAAATTAGAGATAGATTAGCCGGTGGAAAAGGTTCATTACCATTGGCTGGAACAGCTGTGTATATGACTTCCTATTCTCGTTTAAATGAAAATAGACATTGGGAAAAAGGAATGCAAGAACGTGATTGGCTATATCAAACACCGATGGATATTCTTATAAAAGCTTCAAACGGTGCTTCAGATTTTGGGAATAAATTTGGACAACCATTAATCACAGGCTCAGTACTCACATTTGAACATGAAGAGCAAGCACGTAAACTTGGCTTTGATAAAGTAATAATGCAAGCTGGAGGTATCGGTTATGGAAAAGCCGAACAAGCTTTAAAAGACACACCAAAAGTAACTAATAAAATAGTGTTGCTTGGTGGTGAAAATTATAGAATTGGAATGGGTGGTGCTGCCGTATCATCTGCTGATACAGGAGAATTTGAAAGTGGTATTGAATTAAATGCGGTACAACGTTCTAATCCTGAAATGCAAAAAAGAGCTGCAAACGCCATTAGAGGAATGGTTGAAAGTGATATAAATTCAATTGTTTCTATTCACGATCACGGTGCTGGTGGACATTTAAACTGTTTATCTGAACTAGTTGAAGAAACGGGTGGATTGATTGATTTAGATAAATTACCAATTGGAGACCCTACACTATCAGCAAAAGAAATTATAGGAAACGAATCTCAAGAACGTATGGGATTGGTAATTGGCAAAGAGGATGCCAAAACACTTAAGCGTGTTGCTGAAAGAGAGCGTTCTCCTTATTATGAAGTTGGTGAAGTAACAAATAACAATCGGTTTACATTTGAATCTAAAACTACTGGTGAAAAACCAATGGATTTAGATTTATTTGATATGTTTGGAAGTTCTCCAAAAACAATCATGACAGATAAAACTGTTGATTACAATTATACTGATTTAGAATACTCTATAAAAAATATTTCAAGCTATTTAGAGCAAGTACTTCAATTAGAAGCTGTTGCGTGTAAAGATTGGTTAACAAACAAAGTTGATCGTTGTGTTGGTGGTAAAGTTGCAAAACAACAATGTGCTGGTCCGCTACAATTACCACTAAACAATGTTGGTGTTATGGCATTAGATTATAATGGTAAAGAAGGTATTGCAAATTCTATTGGGCATTCACCTATAGCAGCATTAATTGATCCAATTGCTGGTAGTAGAACTGCTATTGCAGAATCTTTATCTAATATTGTTTGGGCGCCTATAAAAGATGGTTTATCTGGTATTTCACTTTCCGCAAACTGGATGTGGCCTTGTAAAAATGAAGGTGAAGA
>NZ_WTAR01000030.1 GCF_013139515.1 Lutibacter sp. | reverse complement strand
TTTCGTATAATGTAATTGAAAATGATGACAAATATCTTGTTTCATGTGGAACTGTTGGAAGTGTTAGTTTTGAATTAACAAATGAAAACGATGCAATCTATTTAACTAATTTATTTAATATGATTAGAGATAAATTTAATCTTGACACTATTGATGAATTTAATAAGAATCTTGAAAAAAATCTATTGGGGTAATAAAATGTCAGAAGAAATTATGAAATTGGAAAACTGGAGTATTATAAAAAAAGGTGCTACTCATATAGCAAACAATTACTTAAATCCTGATTCTATTATTGGCAGTAAGATTAAAGGTCAAGTTTATGGTAATGATAAATTTGATAAAGGTGAATCTATCTTTACAGGAAAAGTTAAAGACTTTAAAAATGGTACTGTCTTTACTGATTATGGTAAATATAAATTAGGTAAAGTCAATGGAACTTATGCTTCAAGATATCCAGAAGCTAAAAAAATGTTATAGGAGAAAATTATGTCAAATGCAAAGTCATTAATTGGGTGTGCTGGTTTATTCTATCTATTTTTTGCAATAGTGGTTGGAACAGGTTGGGTAATGAATATTAATAAATTATCAAAATGCGATTTTAAAGAACCATATAAAGCAGAAATTATTCATAGTATTGGTATTATTCCACTGGTTGGAATGGTAACTGGATGGATGGATATTGGCAAATAGATGTTTTTAAAAATAGTTGATACCACTGTTAAACCTGAATATATAGAATTTGGATTTGGTGCTAATAAAATAAATATTAGACCATTCAGCATTTCAGAAGAAATGTTTGATAATTGTTTAAGAGCAATTAATAGATTTACTAATTTTAATATTTGTAATTGTTGGGAATGGGAAGGTAGAAATCATAATGGATATGGTAGTATCAATGTAGCAGGATATAAATCTACAATGTGGGTTCATAGAGTGTCCTATGCGTTATTTAATGGGGATATTCTTGCTGAAAATGTTATTGATCATAGATGTAGAAATACTCTTTGTTTAAATCCTGAACATCTTATACAAGTTTCTCATATTGATAATTGTAAAGCTATTCATCGTAGAAAAAGAAGAGATGAAAGAGCAATTATAGATACAAAGCAATACAACTTATGGGAGTGAATCATGAAACATATAATTATATGTTTCATGTGAAGAGCAATTTACTTGCATAAAATGTGGCAATGTGTTAGGTTATTGGGCATGCGGATCATTTGATCCATCATTCAAAATTAATTTTCCAAATGATTAAAATACCAGATCATCTTATATATAGTTTAGAAGAAATGATTAATGAAATGTATGAAAATCAACTTGAAGTATGTTTTGTTCCTGATCCTGAAAGGGGTGAAGGTAGATGTAAAAGAGTTGCTTGTTCTAGCAATGTTCAATGGTATAAAGATCTTTGTTCTATGTATCCAGATTCAAGATTATCTGGTAAATTTAAAAATAATCCTAGAACTATAATAAAAAAGATAAGTATTTTAAGAATATTAAAAACTTTGATTAATAAAAAATGTAGTAGATCTATATATGCTGATTATTTAATTGACATAGCACAAAGTAAGTTTGAAATATATGAAAGAAATTTAATATCTTGGAATGAACAATTTTAAAAGTGGTAAAGTAAATAGGATATCTTAATATGTTAGATAATATTGAAATAACAAACTGTATTGCAATAGGGGATAATGCTCAAGTTACTAAGTCGTTTGAAATTTGTATTAGGACAACTTCACTAGAGGGGAGAACAATAATGACTCCTAACGAAAGAAAGGTTATTCAGACAGTGATAAGAAGAATGGATTTTAAGAAAATATAAACGATAATTAGAGGAATGGGATGAAAAACGATGAAGTTGGTTATGATAGCCAAATGAAACTAACAACAGGTCAATATAATGTAGCATTTGGAAAAGCTAATGTGCCAAGTAAAACAATACAAAAGGAGAAAGTTATGAGTGTAAGATTTTTTGATGTAACATCATCAAATATTAAACAAATTGGATATGATCAAAAAAAAATGGTCTTGGTTATTAGATTTAAGAAAGGTGGAGAATACCATTATAGTAATTTTTTAGAAAGTGATTGGGCTTTATTTTGTTCTTGTGAATCTGTTGGAAAACATTTCCATTCACATATTAATAAGAATTTTGAATTTTCAAAAGCTGAATAAATGAATCCAAAAAAAATAGCAGATATATCAAGTGATGTTATTGAGATGTTAAATGGGTTAAAATCATATTCATCATTGACTAGTTATGAACAAATTGTTATATTGAAAGTCACAGCAAATGTTTTGACTGAAATGAATAGTCATATTGCAATAGGTCAAATGATTCAAGCTCAAATCAATAAATTTAATGATGAATAAACAATTATGAAAATTCTTTACATAGATAAATGCATCTTTTGTTACCTTCATATATTTGACGATAATGACATTATTAAAAGATGGGGTAAAAATTGCAAAAACAAGAAAATAAAATAGATATAGAAGAATATAAGAAAAGGTTTAAACATGAATTTTCCGTAATTAAAGATAAAGGATTTGTTAAATATTTTTTAATTGTTTTTGATTCTATTGAATATTGTAAAAAAAATGGGATTATGACTGGTGCTAGGGGTAGTGCTGCTGGATCATTAGTATCTTATTTATTAGGAATTATTGATATTGATCCAATACATCATAAATTAATCTTTGAGAGATTTTTAAATCCTGCCAGGATTTCCCCTCCAGATATTGATGTAGATTGTGAAAAAGATAGAAGAGAAGAATTAACAAACTATCTAAGGACATTATACGGAGAAAACAAGGTAGCATCTGTAAGTACTTTTTTAAAAATGGAAGATAAAGGAGTTATTAGAGATGTGTCAAGAATATTTGAAGTTCCTTTGTTTGAAGTAAATAAATTTTCAAAAGTTATAATTGATGGGCTTGATGACGCTCTTGAAAAGCCAGAAGGATTAAGATTTGCTCAAAAATACCCACAAGTAATTAAACATGCATTGCGCTTGCGGAGCCAGCCAAAGTCTTATGGTCGCCATGCAGGGGGTATTATTTTATCTAAATATGACTTAAATAGTGGTAAAAATGCACATTTAGTAAATAGGAATAAAACAATATCTGTTAATTTTGACAAAAATGATAGTGAGTATTGTGGTCTTTTAAAATTTGATTATCTTGGATTATCAACATGGTCTGTTATTTCTGGTGCTTTAAAACTAATTAAGAAAAATCATAATAAAAATATAAATTTATATAAAATTAATCTTGAAGATGAAAAAGTTTTTAAAAATATATCAAATGGTCAAACTATTGGATTATTTCAAATATCTACATGGGTATTGACAAATTTGATAAAGCAATCAAAAATAAATAATATAGATCAATTATCAGATCTGCTTGCTATTTGTCGCCCAGGCCCATTTGATTCTGGAATAACCGATAAATATATAAAGCGAAAGAATGGTGAAAAATGGAAAAAGAAACATCATATGTACGAGGAGATAACTAAGGATACATATGGAGTCGTTATTTATCAAGAACAAATTATGTTCATATTTAATAAAATTGCAGGATTGTCAATGGGTGTTGCTGATGAAATTAGAAAAGTTATCAGTAAAAAGCGTAATGAAGAAGAATTTGAGCCATATAAAATACAATTTATTGATGGTTGTAACAATCTTGGTTATTTTTCAGAAAAAGAAGCACTTGATTTTTGGGAAGAGTTAAAAGCACATGCTAGATATTCATTCAATAGGAGTCATTCAATATCATATGCATTTATAACTTATTTTACAGCATGGCTAAAACAATATTACCCTTATGAATTTATATGTGCTGCTTTAACATACGGATCTGAAGGACAAAAGATTAATTTAGTTAAAGAAGCTGGTAGGATGAAACTTGAAATTGTTCTTCCTAGAATTGGAAAATCAGATGTAAGAAAATGGACTTGTAGAAATAAGAAATTATATATACCATTTATAGAAGTTAAAGGTATTGGTAAAAAAACACTTGATAAAATTAAAAATATTAAACTTAAAAAAGGATTCTTTTCAAATGAAGAAAAAATAAAAGGCAAGTTAAAAACTATACTTAAAGATATCGGTGCTTATACTGGTGAAGTTACTGAGGATGTAGATAAATATTTTGACTTAGGTATTGTATTTAATCCTAAAATAAAGTATCCTAAACTTGCAGCATTAGTTGGAGATATAGATGACTACAATGTAGATGATTTAATCAATTGTAATTTTAAAGATAGAAATTTTGCAAAAGAAAATAATATTAAAGTGCATTTTAAAAATTATATTGCTTGTAATAGCTGTTCTTTAAGAGATATAAGAGATTATGAAACACATCCTATCAAACCAGTTGTTGGAAAATATAATATAGGTATTTTAAATGGTAGTCCTGATTGGAAAAATAAAACTGATTATAGATTTTTTGATAATCATCAGATAAAGAAATTAAATCATGAATTGGACAAATATGGATTTGATTTAGAAGATTTTTATATCTCCAGTATTGTTAAATGTAAATCAAAAAGAGTTCAAAGTAAGGAAGAAATTGAAACTTGTTCAAAAAAATGGTTGACAAAAGAACAATCAAATGTTAGGATGCCGATAGTTCTTTCATTTGATAATATAGCTATTCAAACATTTATAGGTGAACCAACTGGAATAATGAAATATAATGGAACAACTGTTTGGAATGAAGAATATGGATTTTGGGTATGTTATTGTGTCAATCCAAGACTTGCTATTTGGAAACCAGAAGATTTTGGTAAGCCATTTAGAAAAGGAATTAAAAACTTTATAACTACTTTGGAACGAATTGGAGGGTTTGAATAATGGACATTGAAGATAGGATATTATTTATAATTAAAGAACATTTATATTTGGCAGATAAATCAATTGTGGGAACTGATGACATTATTGATGATCTTGGTGCTGATTCACTAGATTTATTTGAATTAGTTATGGTAATGGAAGAAGAATTTGATCTTGAAATTGCTGATTATGATTGGGATAAAGTAGAGAATGTAGATGACATTATTAGTGTAATAAAACGCTTGACAAACAAATAAAACTATGGTATTAATATGCTTGATCCAGATAATGATTTAAGAATAGATAAATTTGCATTAGATGATGAATCACAAAACCTGTCTTATCTTATTGGTGAATATGACAAGTTATGGCATCATGAAAATGATAAATTTTTAAAATATACTGCTCAGTTGGATAATCTTACAGATAAATTAAAATCATTAAAAGGTTCTCTTGCTTTTAAAGCAAAGATGAAATGGGAAAGTATTGATGATTTTGATAAATCTCCTACTGATAAAGTAGCAGAAAATTGGGTATTTACCCAACAAGAGTATAAAGATCTCATTAATGAGATATCGGAAAAGAGAGGTGAACTTGCTAAAGCACAATCATTAGATAATAAATATAAGAATTTTCATTATGCTCTAATGGCTAAAGCAAGTAAGATTGATGATTTAATTAGATTATATTTAAATGAATATTATTCCAGACCTGATAAAGTTCTTGACAAATCTAATAAAAAAGAGTTAAGTAATAATAGCTTTACTGAAACAACTAATGATTTAAATGATAATTTGAAAGAAAAACTATTGACAAGAAAGAAAAAAAAGGTTATATAATGAAGAAGATTTTATTTGCAATTATAGGTTTAATATTTTTAGGGGTTAATAAATTCTTTACAACTGCAACAACTGCAAGTTTAGCAGTTATGCAATTAGAAGATAGTAAAGTTATTTATGGATTATCATCAAATTTAGTTAATTCAAATATAAATTATTGGTTGTATTATATAGGTTGTATATTTCTATTAACAAGTGTCCTTTATCATGTAAAGGATATAATTAATAATAAGAATGGGGATAAAAAGAATGAAAAAGATTAATGTAGTTTTAGCCGGAGTGTTATTGTTTGGAAGTGTTGCATGTTTAGGGCCAGCAAAAGTTGATAAGTATGTAGAGATTAAGCCAAATGAAACAGCATTTGTTATTCCACTTGAAGGTGCTACTTCAGATCAAGGAAAATTTGATTCTGTAGATTTTTTAGCTAAAAAGAAAGTTGCTACAAAACGTATTTATCTACCACTTAAAAAGATTAATACAGGTAGAATGTATTGGAATTATAAATGGGTTCCAACTGTTCGTGTAATAACAGTTGATAGAAAACCAATTACTTTTACTTGGGAAGATGCAAGTGGAATTAAAGTTGAGTCTAATGATTCAATTGGGTTTAAGGTAGGAATTAATATCTCTGGTCATGTATCAGAAGAAGATACTGCATTGTTTTTATATAATTATCCTTCTGGTAATTTAACAACTATTTTAGCTCAAGTTGTTAAATCTAAAACAACTGAAGATTTATCAAGATCATTTGCTAAATATAATCTTGAAGGATCTCCAAATATTTATAATAAAGCTGGTAAAGTAATTGTAAAAGAAGTTAAAGGTGCTAGACAAATGAAAGGTGACATTGTCGATGATTCAAAAAAGAATATAGTTGCATTTTTTGCTAAAACTGGTGTAACAATTGATACATTTGGATTAATTGGAGGTCTTGCTTATGAAGATGCAACAATTCAAGATTCTATTAATGATAATTTTAAGTCTGCTCTTAATATTAAGGATCAAGATAATAAAAGACTTGCTCAAGATAAAATTAATGAAAAGAAAATTGCTCAATCATTAGCTGATAAAAAATCAGCAGAAAACTTTGCTAAAGCTGCTGAAGCACGAAAGAAACAAGTTGAAGTATCTAACTCAGTTTATTACGCTAAAGCTGCTCTTGTAAAGGCAGAAAGATGGAATGGTGTACTTCCAACAATGATGCCTCCAAATGGTGCTGGATTCATTCTTGATATTGGTAAATAGGTTATATAATGAATGGTGAAGAGTCCACTTTATTTATTTTTATATTATTTATTATTACTTTGATAATAGCTGTCAATATAAAAATAAATAATATTGACAAAACAAATATTGACAAAACAAATTATGCAAGAGATAATATGGAGAGGTTTGTTGATCCAATTTACCCTGGAATAAAAATAATTGGATTGTCTTGTGGAGAATCGGGAAATATATTTAATTATGATAGTTGTACAGCAAGTTTGAAAGATGGAAATAATTGGTTGACAATCACAGCAGATTGTGGTAAAAAAATAGTAGATGAATGTACAATAGATAACTAACAATAAATAGGGAGATACACAATGGCGTTTGACAGAAAAAAAGCTAAAGAAGCACTTAAACAAAGAATGGAAGAAAATGAAAAAATGGGGGATAAGGATTCAGGATTTGTAACTTATTTCAATCTACCGGAAGGAATGGAATTGTGGATACCTGAAATTACTGAAAAAGGTAATGAACATATGTTTGACATTGTTCCTTTTGAAGTTGGTAATAACTTTCCAACCTATCCAAAAATTAGCAAGCCTGGAGTTTCAATTTCAAAGCTTAAAGAAGGTGATCCAACATACTGTATGAATGTTTTTATCCATACAAATGTAGGGCCACAGAATTTAAGGATTGTATGTCCAAGTGAAATGTATGGTTTAGATTGTCCAATTTGTGAACAACGGGATAGTGAGCTTGCTTTAACTAAGATTAAAGAAGAGCGTAGAGAAATCTATAAAAATTACACTATTCAACATCGGATTATTTATAATGTTATTGTTCGTGATGGCGGTGAACTTGAAGAAAAAGGAGTTCAAATTTTTGAATATCCTTTTAACTGGATGGAAGATAAACTTCAAAAGCTTAAATTAAATAAACGTACTGGAGAGGAGAAACTTTATGCATCTCCAGATGATGATGGTTTTACAATTTTCTTTAATACTCAAAAGTCTGGTGATAATTGGACTGTTGATGGACATGAATTAGTTCCTAGAGAAAAAGGTGATATTATTTCTGATGCAGAGATTGATGCTGCTGCTGCTCTTGATGGAATTATCAGTCCAATGGATTATGATGATATTGTTAAAATGTTTTCAGTTAAAACCCATTCTAAAAAAGATGAGGAAAAAATAGAAGAGAAGAAAGAAAAAGTAGAGGAAAAAGTAGAAGAAAAAGTAGAAGAAAAACCATTAAAGACTCGAAAAAAATTGAAAAAGAAGGAAGATGAAGGTATGGGAGATGATGTTCCACTTCTTGAATGTCCTTTTGGTGCTAAATTCGGAGATGATTATGATGAGTATAATGAATGTGATACTTGTGAACTTAAATCAAAATGTCAACTTCAAAAAGAAGGTGGTAGTAAAAAGAAAAAAAGTTTAAGTAAAAAATAGGTTTTCACCAAAGGATTATTTAATCAATAATCTGATATGAAATCCTTATGGGAAAGGCAAGTAAACTGGTAGGGTGATTCCTAAGAAGTGCTTGCTTATTACCATTAAATTTAATTTAAAACTTATTATGGGGATATTAAGATGGGAAAATTACATGAATTACTTGCAGTAGAATCAAATTTAAAAGGTATTAAAAATAAAATCATTAATGAAACAATAAAGACTTTCAAAAAAGACAATCTATTTATGGGATTTTCAAGAAGTCTTAAAATGTTTGATGATGAAGATTCATATATGAACAGAATTGATGAAAGTCAAGAAATGACTACAACTGTTTGTGATAAACTTGAATATATGTCTAAGAGTATTATTAAAGCTTTTGATGGTATTCTTCAAAAAGAATCAACAAACCAAAATGCAGTAGCTGATCTTATTGTTGATGGGGTTGTTCTTGCTGAAAAAGTTCCAGCAACATATCTTCTTGGTCTTGAAAGTGAAATGAAAGAACTAAGAAAGGTATATGATGCAATTCCAACACTTTCACCTGGAATTAAATGGGTGCTTGATGAAACAAAGGGTAGTAATACTTATTCAAGATCTACTCCTGAAGAATCATTAAAAACTGAAAAAAGGCCGCAACATAAAGTTATAGTTCCACCAGCGTTTCCAAAAGATGGTGAAGGTGGGCAAGCACTTCCTGCTCAGATTGAAACATGGAAGGAAACTGTTAATATTGGAAAATTTTCAAAAGAAGTTTGGTGTGGTATGATTACTCCAACTGAAAAATCAAAACTTATTGGTAATGTTGATAATCTTCTTCGTGCTGCTAAACAAGCACGAATGAGAGCAAATAGCACTACTGTAGAAAAGAAACGAATTGGAGAAGCAATTTTTAAATATATTAATTCATAGTTATAATTTTTGGGTCAGCTTTATCATTAACCTTATTTTTATTTTCTAAGGGTTTGGCACTTGGAAAGAATCAGATTGAGTTTATTGCACCCACAAATTTATATTTCCTCATTGATGTTATTGGATCTAATGTTCTATTAAACTGAAGGTATGAGTTCGATTCTCATTCTCCCTACCATTTTCTAAGTGTATAAATATTTATATGTTTTGAAAATTATAGGGAGATAGCAAATAGGTTTGCATCAGTATTTAAACTAAAATTTAGATCTCAAATGTTTTCAATTATAGGAAATTACTGATTGACTTGAAATCAATTAATAAACTACTAGAGGGATAGAACAGGTTAGTTCTATCCCTCACTTTTTTCTAATTAAATGTTATTATATTATGGGGGTGTAGCACGACCTATGTAACCCCAAAGAGATAATTAGCCTGTAAATGTTGCAACATGAACGAGTGAAAGTTCTTGAGGGTGCTAGTAAATTGCCGGATGAAGTGATCACTGGATGGTACTCGGCTACTCCACCATAATATAATAAATAAAAATAAGGAAATAATATGAAGACTATTCGTGATGAATTAGAAGATGCTATTAAATTAACTGAAAATGAAATTAAGGAATCATTACAAAGATTTCATAATGATACAGGAATGATTCCTAGATCAATTTCATTCAAATTAATTGATATAAAATCTTGTGATATGAATGAACCAGGAAAAGTTATTATTGTCAATAGAGTTGATTTGTTAGCAAATACATAAGGAGAATTAAATGCCTAGACCTAAAGGAAGTAGAAATAAGATGAGTGATTCTGAAAAAGTTGCAGATAAAATTGATGGTGCTATTGAAAATATGGATGAAAGTGATGATGTAATTGAATATGTTGACAAAGATAAATTAATCCCCACTGGTTTGACATTATTAAATCTTGCTTGTACAGATACTATTGATGGTGGAGCAGGAATGGGTAAGATTAATACTATTCCAGGCTCTTCATCTAGTGGAAAAACATTTTTGGTTTATAATATGCTTGCAGCAATAGCAAACAACCCTAGATTTGATGAATATGAATTGATTTTTGATGATGTTGAACATGCATCAGAATTTAATATATCTCATTTATTTGGAGATAAGCTTAAAAATAGAATCATTTCTCCACGTTATGATAAAAATGGCATTCCAATCAACTCAAATACTATTCAAGAGTTTAAAAGTAATATTCTTATGAAATCAAATGAGGGTATTAAGTTCATATGGGTTCTTGATTCACTTGATGCTTTATCAACAGATGAAGAAATAGAAAAGGAATATAAAGAAGCTGTTCGTGATGCAAAATCTCCTGAACATATAAAAGAGCTTAAAGGCAGTTTTAATACTGAAAAAGCAAAAATTCTTGGTCAAATACTTAGAATGATTAAGAAAGAAGTTAAAAATACTGATTCATCAGTTAATATTTTACAACAGTTGAGACAAAAAATAAATGCAGGGCCATTTGAAAAGAAACATGCAACCAGTGGTGGAGAAGCACCATATTTTTATTCAACACATCAATGGTGGTTGTCTAAAAAAGCATCTCATAAAGATGATATATATAAGAAAGTTATTGGTCAAAGAACCAAACTTGATGTTTCTAAGAATAAAATGACAGGTAAAAAGAGAACTATTGAATTTGATATATTTGATTCTTTTGGTATTGATAATATTGGAGCAAATATTGATTTTCTTTTAGAGAATAATATTTGGAAAAAAGCAGGAAAAACAATCAAGGCTCCTGAATTTGATATGGATTTTACTTCAAATTCAGATGGGAAAGCTAAAGATCAACTAATTGATTATATTGAAAATAATAATCTTGAAGAAGACCTTGATGAAATTGTTGGTGTTTCTTGGAGCTACATCGAAGATTCTATGAAATTAAAAAGAAAGAAGAGGTTTTCATAGTGAAAAAATTCTTTAATATAAAAACAGATCATGTTTATTACAAATTAGATGAAGTTGTAAATGCAACAAATGATAGAGATGGTCAAATAATGGTCATGTATTCTCCACAATTTGGGAATGATGTATCAAGTGGAGTTATTTATGTTAGGGAAAGAAAAGAATTTTATGAAAAGTTTAAGGAGATTAAATGAAGATAATAGTTGATTGTAATTACATGTGTTACACCGGAATGTTTGCCCTTCAAGGTCTTAGTTATAATAATCAACAATCAGGTATTATCTTCAACTTTATAAATAAGATTATTAAAGTTGCCAATAATCTTAAAATAAATGATTTTATATTTATATGGGATTCAAGACGATCTAAAAGAAGATTGATGTATACACCATATAAACATAAAAGGAATAAAGATAAAACTGATGAACAACTTGAACTTGAATCAATTGCTTTTCCACAATTTGAAAGATTAAAAGATGAAATTATACCTGATCTTGGATTTAGAAATAATTTCATGCAAGAATGGTATGAGGGTGATGATTTAATAGCATCAATAGTTAAAAATAAACCAGATTCTTATTTAGTATTATCTAATGATAAGGATGGATATCAACTTCTTGATCATTGCAGCATGATGAATTTTAAAGAGAGAGTTTATACTAAAAATGATTTAATGACTGAATTTGGATGTACTCCTAAAGAATGGGAGGAAGTTAAACAATTAGGTGGTTGCTTGAGTGATAATGTAGAAGGTGTTTCAGGGGTTAAAGAAAAAACAGCTATAAAATTTATGCATGGCAAAATGAAACCAGCATCAAAAACATTTAGAAATATATTAATGACTGCTCCACTAATTAAAGAAAGAAATAAAACATTGACAAAACTACCATTTAAGGGTACATTAACACCAAAGATAAAGGATTTTGAAAAATTAGACATTAAAGATTATATAAGTGTTTGTAATCGTTATGGCTTTAGAAGTTTAGTAACAGGAGATAAACTTGATAAATTTCGTGAAAATTTTTGCTAGGAGGGGGAGAAAATTATGAAATATTTATTAATTATTATCGTTTCAGTAATTTACATGGTCGGTGGTGTATACTGTGAAAAGTATAACTTGATAGTTTCGCCTTCCTATTTTGCTATTTATGGTGCATTTTTTGGAGCTGTTCTGATGGGTATCTGCTTTTCTCGCTAACGTCCATAATCAGTGGAACAATTAAGATATAAGAAAGGAAATAACATGTGTGACACATGCACAACATACGACATTGCAGGTTTTACAGTACAAGAAAACGGTATGGTAAGAAATGACAGTGGCACAATAATAGGGCGATTATCTGACTTGGCAGAAACCTCAAAAGGCGTAGCCCTATTGGGTCAAGTTGACCGCATAGTTCGGAGCCAATACCATGATAAATGCCACGATTGCGGACAGTTTTTGAAAGAAGAAAAATGGGTCGCTAAAAACCACCAATGGAAAAAACATGCTCTGTGTGCAGAGTGTTTAAGCGCTTATGACTATCCAGAGTATTAGGCACCGAACGATGATGTAAATAAAATACAAACTGAAATAAAAAAATATAAAGAGGATTGATAATGGAAAATACAGCGAAGAGAATGGAAGGTGAAACTTTTGAAGCATATAAGACCAGAAGAAAATTATCTAATATGTTAATAAAAAATTATTTGAAAGGTAGAAAAGTTTCTGGATTTGGCCCTAAAGGATCAAAGTTAATTGTTAATCCTGCTAAGGTGATAGTATAATGACTGGGATAATAGGAATAGACCTTAGTTTGAGATCATCAGGTTTAGTTTGTATAGATCATAGAAAGAATATAGTTGATCTTAAAGTTATTAAATCAAAACCAAATGATTTAAAATCAAATAAAAAATTACCTTATCCTGTTAAGAATGATGAAGAACTATTAATATATAATAGTTTAGAAATGGAATCTTTTATTTATGAAAATTATGGTTATGGTCTTAAAGGAATAGTTATTGAAGGATTGGCTTATGGTGGTCAATCTGGAATGAAGGATATTATCCAAGGAAATTTTTGGTATTGTAGAACATTTATATATGATATGTTTAAGCCTATTTGCATTGGAATAGTTCCGGTTACTGAATGGAGAAAACCAATAGTTCCAGAAGTTAAACAAGCAAAGAAGGATTTGAAAGAAAAGTATGGTAAGGAATGGGTTAAAATAGTTACATATAATCGCTTGCCAAAGAAAGCAAAGTGTGTTATAGATAAGTATATTTTAGATAATAAATTACCTAAAAAGACAGAATATGATTTAGCTGATGCATATTTTTTGTCAGTTTTCAGGTTGGGTCTTGAATGATTAAAGTAATTCTATAATATGTCGATAAGTATATTAAAAATACTTGGAGACATATTATGATAGGAATTTACTGTATTGAAAATAAAATAACTAAAAAATGTTATATTGGACAGAGTATAAATATACAAAGAAGATTAACTGAACATAAAAATAAAAAAACTAAATATAAATCTTCTATAAAAAAATCTATAATTAAATATGGAGTTAATAATTTTATATTTGATGTATTAGAAGAGTGTAAAGTTGATGAATTAAATAGTAGAGAAATATATTGGATTGATAAATTAAATACTATTTCTCCATATGGATATAATTTAATATCTGGTGGAAATTCAAATGTATATTTTAGTGATGAAGTTAAAAAGAGAATGTCAGAAAAGAGAAAAGGATTATTGATTGGTGAAAAAAATGGTATGTATGGAAAAACACATACAAAAGAAGTAAGATTGAAATTATCAAAATTAAGAACTGGATCTAAACTTTCAGAAGAAACAAAGAAGAAAATTTCAATAGCTTCAAGTGGTAAAAATAATGGAAATTATGGTAGAAAACATACAAAGAAAACAAGAGATATAATGTCTAAGGTAAATACAAAAGAAAATCATTGGGCTTATGGTAAGCATTTTTCCGAAGAACATAAAAAAAATCTTTCTGAGTCTTGTAAAGGTAGAAAACTTTCAGAAGAAACAAAAATAAAAATATCTAAATCAAGAATTGGTAAACCAAGTCCAATTAAAGGTATGAAAATTGATAAAAAATATGCTATTAAAAGAGCAAAATCATTAATGAATGGTAAAAAAATAGGTTGTTCTAATGGTAAAATATATTTAAGTATTTTAGAAGTAAGAGAAGATACTGGAGTATTAAGTCAAGGAATATGTAATGTTTTACATAATAGACAAAAAACAACAAAAGGATTATCTTTTTGGTATATAGAGGATTAAATGAATTTAACATATAAGAGAAAAACAATAAGATTAATTCACGGTGATTGTTTAGAAAAAATAAAAGGATTAAATACAATGGCTGAATTTTGCAAGCAATGTTCAATAGATATGTTTGGTAAAGATTTTGGAGATTTTAAATATATGGGTAATGGTGAAAAATTAAAAGAAGGTTGTGGTTGGCAAGTTTTATGTGAGGGGTGTGGCCCTACATTTGTAGATGATGAAGGGGTATGTATCTATCCTTATTGTGAAAAACATAAGGGGTCTTGGCTAGCTAAAAATATAACTAGAGATGAAAAAACAAAAGAATATATAGGATGGAATGAATCACAAAGTATTGAAGTTGTTAGAAATACAGATAGGGTTATTGTTTGTAATGAATTAGTTGATTATGCTAATACTTTAGATAGAGATTAAATAATGCTTAAAACTATTAAGATAAAAAATGTTCAAAATCATAAAAATACAGAATTGATTTTACATCCAAATGTTAATATTATATCTGGATCTTCAAATATGGGCAAATCTGCTATTTTTAGAGCAGTAGATATAGTTTTAAATAATTCACCTAATAGATACAGTCGCTACATGCCGTGGGATTTAGCAAAGAAAAAGAAAACAAAAGAGATTACAAATATTGATCTTGTATTTGAAGGAGATGAAGGTTTTCCTGATGGCACTGTCAATAGACAAAGAAATAAAAGTAATACAATCAATGATTATAATATTCCTACTATTGAAGATTCTCTAAATTCTTTTGGTCATAATCCACCAGATGAAGTAAAGGATTTCCTATCTTTAGAAGATTATAGTTTTAGGGATCAAGAACATAAGTATTTTTTTATTAATGAAAAGTCATCTGAAAGAGCAAGGATGATAAATAGAGCAACTGATCTTTCTATTATTGATCAAACTCAAATAGAAGCAGATGCTAATATAAAAAGAATTGATTCTAAGATTAAAATAAGTAATAGCAATATAAAGGATTTTAATAAAAGCTTATTAAAGTATGAAAATCTTGATAAAGTGCAAGTACTTATTACTAAATTAGATGATTTTATTAAAATTCATAACAAGTTAGAAGATGATTTAAATCTATGCGATAAAATATCAGCAGATTTAAATAAAAATAATATCACTGTTCATAAATTGAGCTTGTTCATAAAAAGTGAACAGAAACTAAAAGTGAACAAGGATAAAATAGATAAATATCAAATGCTGGAGCAAGACAGTAACCAAGTTAATAAAATAATATCTTGTATCAATGAAAACATCGGTAGAATAGATAAGATTAAGACAATTATTGATTTGGAAGGGCAGAGTGCCTTAATCAATTCAAACTTAGTAGAGTTCTCTAAATTAGAGAAGAAATTAAAGAATTGTCAAACTATTTATGATAGGGTTAAATATTTAAGTGAAGAGATGGAAAACATCACTGATTGGCTTGGTATTGAAAATCATAAAAATAGAATCAATAAATCAATAAAAGATTATATTTCTTTAAAGAATAATGTTGACAGTATAGAAAAAATATTGTATACATTAGAAAGCAATGCAGGAGATTGTGGAAATCTAAACCATTTGATTGAAATTAAAGAAATTGAAAAGGTAGATTATATTAAAGATATGGGGATATGCCCTATTTGTGGAAATAAAACAGGAGATTGTAATGACATTACCAATGATTAATTGGGCAGATTTAGATACAGGGAAGAAAGGTAGAACTTTATTAAACAAACAAGTGTTTGAGAACAATGCTTGTATTAGAGCATGTGACAATGCTTGTATTGAACCAACTATTAGACAAGCAAGTAAATTTAGACGTAAATTAGGCTTGGCATATAAGGGAAAATAATGAAAATACTAATACCCCCATCAGATTTACATATAGATGAAAAAGCACCATTACATAGAATTGATGATTATTATAATAAACAATTCACTAAACTTAATTATTGTATTGATTTAGGAAATAAACATAAATGTGATATGATGCTTCAGAGTGGTGATTTTTTTAATTTTAGTCATGATAGAGTTAATTATGATTTAAAATCTAAAAAATTTCAGATTAAAAGAATTACATTTGAAACTATAGCTAAAACAATTAAGTTATTATCTAAATTTAAAGGTAAATGTTTTAGTGTTGCTGGAAACCATGATCAAAGAAATAGAATGACTTCATTAGAAAATACACCACTTAAAGTATTATATTCTTCTGGTGTTATAACCCAATTAAATAATACCGATCCAATTATTATAGATAGAAATATTAATATTTATGGAATGAATTATAATGATGAAATACCAATTATTAAAAATTCAGATAGTTTTAATATTTTAGTTGCTCATATTATGGTAATTAAAGATAAATTATGGAAACAACAAGAAGAATATGAAAATGCAAGTATATTTTTAAGAAAAAATAAGTTTGATGTGATTGTCAGCGGAGATAATCACCAATCATTTGATCATCATTATGGAAATAAACACTTATTTAATCTTGGTAGTTTAATGAGGATGAATTCTAAACAACTTGATCATAAACCAAGATGTGTTATATTTGATACGAAAACAAGAGAATGTGAATCATTTGACATTCCTATTGATCCATCAAGTGAAGTTTTTAGTATTCAAGAAATTGAAGATGAAAGAAATAAAAAGATTGACAATGAGAAAATAAAAGATTATTATAATTCATTACTCAATGAAGACAAAACAACTATTAAGTTTGAAGATAATATGGAAACTTATTTAGAAGAAAATAAGATTAGTAAAGTACATTCTGATATCATTTATAAAAATATGGGTTTAAGATAATGAATAAAACAGAATACATGAACAGTATTTTAAATCTTTGTACCCCTAAACAAAAAGATCTGTTTGAAAGGATGTATCCTAATGGAGTATCTATAAAACAATTGAAGTGGGCAACTGAACAAATAGAGAATACACTTAATGGTTTAAATTGTAAGAATGAAGAATTTAAAAAGTTGAAAATTGATAATTATGATTTATGTGAAGAGTATAAATCAAAAATTAAAGATCTTAATGAAGAGTTAAAAGCATTTCAGTATAATACATTTGATCTTCATGAAAAGATTAAAAGGCTTGAAAATCCAATATCTATAGATAATAACGATATTCAAGAAAGATTAGAACTTTTAGATGCTCTTGAAGCTGGTGGAGTAGATAACTGGCAATGGTATGATGAATCAATTAATCAATACAAGGATAATAAGTAATGCCTATTTATATTCTAAGGTGTAAAAACTGTGAAAGAGAAATTGAAGAGTTGGTTTTCAATAAAGATAAAATATTTAAATGTAATAACTGTGGGACTGTGATGAAAAAAGTTATGAGTGCTTCAAATTTTGTAATTAACGGATATTCGGAAAAGAATTCATACGGATTAAAGAAATAATTAATATTACCGATAAGTAATTATTCTTAATGAAACTTTGAGGTATAATTATGAAAAGAAAAACAAATAAAAGTAGAATAAATTACAATCAATATTTAAATTGTATATTTGGAAGATTAAAATTAGTTAAAATATTAGATGAAATGAGTAATGATGGAAGATTATTAGCATTAGTTGAATGTGATTGTGGTAATGAAAAGAAAACTCCAATAAGAAATTTAATAAAAGGGGTAACTAAATCATGTGGTTGTTTTAATAAAGAACAAATAATAAAAAGAAATACAAAACATGGATTTGCAAAAGTTGGTAATATTGATAAAATATATAGTGTATTAATGGGTATGAAACAAAGGTGCTATTATAAAAAACATAAAGATTATCATAATTATGGTGGTCGGGGGATAACTGTTTGTGATGAATGGAGAAAAGACTTTACAAAGTTTTATAAATGGTGTTTAGATAATGGATATAAAAAAGGGTTGGAAATAGATAGAAGAAATAATGATGGGAACTATTCACCTGATAATTGTAGATTTGTGACACATCAGATAAACAGTTTAAATAGAAGGAAAAGAATTGATAATACTAGTGGATATATAGGAATTACATGTCATAAAATAAATAAATTATATTCATGTCAAATTAATTATAAAAATAAAAAAATACTTTATAAATCAGGTTTTAAAACAGCAAGAGAGGCTGCAATTGTTAGAAATGAATATATCATTGAAAATAACTTGCCACATAAATTAAACGTAGTTGGATTATTAAATTTAGAGAGTAGATTATGTTAGGATATAAAAATGGAAAAATTGTTTCTGGTAGAACAAAGTGTCCAAAATGTGATGCTTCAATCAAACTTGAACAAAATGGATTTCAATCAGGTTCATATATAGCAACATGTACTAAATGTGATTATAGACACAAAACATTAGTAAATCATCATCCTTGGTCATTAGATTGCTTAGTTAAATAAAATTAGTTGTAATATCAAGTAATGAAAGGGGAAATAATGGTTATGGCAAAATTACATTTAATTTGTGGAAATTGTGGTTGTAATGATATGTGGGAATGGAAACATAATCCTGAATTTTTTGATGATGATGAACTTATTGACGATGAAAATGTTTTTCTATTTTGTAGAAATTGTGCAACAATACATTCTCTTAACGATAATGCTAAAAAGAATTGACAAGTAGTGTCACCAAATATATTTAAATTAATCCAAGGGGATAAGTAATGCAAGAAATAATTAATGATTTAAACAAGCTTGATCGTGAAATTGAATCAGCTAAAAAAGAACTTGGTGTTTTTGAAGGTGAAAATAAACAACTGTTTAAACAAGCCGAAGAATCTCTTGGTTTATCCTCTATGGATGAAATGGAAGATTTTGTTAAGAAAAATACTAAAAAACTTTATTCACTTAAAATAGAAATAAATACTTTATATAAAGAACTTAAAACTGAATATGAATGGTAATTAGTATGATACTTGACAACTACAATGAAATGAAAGAGAAATTTTCTAGTGATAAAGCTACTAAAGATTATATCAAATCTGAATTGGTTTCTGAAGGTATAATTAATAATGAACTAAATAAAGATTTAGAAGATCATACTGAAGCAAGAGTTATCACTCAGATTGTAGCTGAACAAACTCAGAAAACGATTGAAGATAATTTTAATACATTAGTTACTTCTGCAATCCAAGCAGTTTTTTCTGAAAAATTAGAGTTTAAAATTAAGTTTGTTCAAAAAAGAAACAAAACTGAATGTGAGTGTTATATTATTAATGATGGAAATGAATGTGGGATGTTCGATGGTGGATTTGGAGTTGCTGAGATTGCCAGCTTTGGATGTAGGGTAGCTTTCTTACATCTTGAAAAGAAAGCTAGAAAAATTATGTTTTTAGATGAACCAACTGGATCGTTAAATGGCAATATTGAGCAAGAAAATTTTAGTAATGTTATGCAAATGTTATCTGATAAATATGAGATACAATTCATTGTAGTAACTAATCAAGGTAATATAGTCGGAGATAGGATTTTTAATGTAAAAAATGGGGAATGTAAACAAATATCATGACAGATTTCAAATATATAAAAACACAAGAAGATTTGTTAAATCTTATGAAGAAAACTAATTTTCTTGAAGATGATAGTTTTGATGGTCTTGAAATACAGGACTATGATAAGGAAGAAGATTATCAATTTATATGGACTCCTGAATGTAGTTGTATGGGAACATTAATGTCTCAAGATATGGAAGGTAATGGAGAAGATGCATTATTTGTTCAGACATTGGTTCAAATGTTTATTTCAGGAAAATTAAAGGTTATAAAGTGAGTGTCACAGCTAAAATAAAAGTTATATTAAAAATTGATGTTTGTGGTAAATGGAGTGATGATTGTACAGTTGCTCAAGTTAAGAAACAAGTAAAAGATTCTGCTGATTGTATTTTAAATCAAGCTCTTAAAAATAAACCTGAAAATATAATTATTTGGAAAGAGTCAGAAATTGTAGAAATTATATATAGTGAGGATAAATAGTGAAAAATATATTTATTAAAGGAGATAAATATAATAGATTAATGATTGTTGGAGAAGTTGAACAAGAAGGAAGGAGAAGAGTTTTATGTAAATGTGATTGTGGAGTTGTTAAAGAATTTTTATTAAGCAATTTAAGAAACGGACATACTAAATCATGTGGGTGCCTTAATAAAGAATTAATAAAAGAAAGGAGTTTTAAGCATGGATGTTCAGGATATAATAAAATCCCACTTTATTCTGTATGGACAAGTATGAAACAAAGATGTTATAATAAAAAAGATAAATCTTATCATAATTATGGTGGAAGGGGAATATCTATTTGTACTGAGTGGATGAATGATTTTAAATTATTTTATGATTGGTCTTTAATTAATGGATATAAAAAAGGATTGCAGATAGATAGAGAAGATAATGATGGTGATTATACGCCTAATAATTGCAGATTTGTTACTGTTCAAATTAATGTATTAAACAAGAGAAAATATAAAAATAATACAAGTGGTTATATTGGTATTATTAAAAGAAAAAATAAAACTTTTAATTCTATAATCATGTATAAAGATAGAAGAATATTATTAGATAAATCTGGATTTAAAACAGCTAAAAGTGCTGCTATTTATAGAGATATTTATATAATAAAAAATAATTTACCGCATCAACTTAATTTTCCTGAACTTAACTTATGGAGTGTAATATGAAAGTAATGATTGAAAAAAAATGTGATGAAATAAAACAATTCCTAATTGATAAAAATATCGCTTATGGTAATTCAGCATTAGAACCAATAAATATTTTTAGTAAAAATACAGCAGTTGAACAATTAGCTGTCAGAATGGATGATAAAATAAATAGACTAAAAAAAGGAAGTGAATATTTAGGTGATGATACTATTAAAGATTTAACTGGTTATTTAGTTTTATATATGATAGCAAAAGATATTGAAACTGAAATAAAAAGGATTTAATATGGACTTTTTCAGAAAAATAAAGTTTTTTATTAAAAATATCATTTATTATTTTCCTATGCTTTGGAATGATAGAGATTGGGACTCTCACTACTTATATGTTTATCTTAGATATAAGCTAATCAGAATGGAAAAGTTTTATAGATATGATGCAATTTTTATTGGTATGGAAAAAGTTGCTGATGATATCAAGCATTGTATATATGGATTGAATAGATTGATTGAAGATGAGTATCATGAAAATGTATTTAAACATCATGATAGAAAATGGGGAAATATCAAATTAGACTTTGAAAATACAAAAAACAAAGAATTTCAAAAATGTTTATTAACTAGAAATAAAGTAATAACTGCAAATGATGAAATTCAAGAAAGAAAAGAATTTAGCTTGTTGTCTTATAAAGAAAGTATGTTGAGAAAGCAAGATTTAAATTATATTTTTAAAATTATGGAACGTAAATCATTATCTTGGTGGAATTAAAGATATGCTTTATTTAGTGTTGATGTATAGATGGGGAGATAGAGAAAATCATTCTTATCCACTTGGTGTTTTCGATAATTTAGAAGAAACAAAAGTGGTTGGAAAATTTGAAAAAGAATATCGTGGTAATAAATATGACCCTTTTTATTTTTCAGGAACTTTAAATATTAAAAAAGATTGGAAATTATTAGATGAAGAATAAAATGAAATACTGTAATTGTAAAAAAGATGGTTGGATTAGTGTTAATGATCGTTTGCCTGTCATTCCAGAAAAAAGATATAGCGTTTCTGTTTTTGTAACTTATTATTGTTGTGAAGATGAACCAAATGAAACTAGTACTATGTTATGGGATGGTAAAGACTTTAAACAACTTATGGTCGGGAAAGGGTTTTTTGATTATAAACCTTGCTTTGGAAAAGTTAATTATTGGATGTATTTACCTAAACCAGCAGAGGTATAATTATGAGTGTAAAAGAAATTAAAAATAAACATGGTGTTTGGCTTGATATTGAAGAGATAGTTCATCAATATTCTGAATGTCAATTTAAACAAGATGGATTCTACTTAAATGATGAGTTGCTTTTTACTTGGGAAAGAGCAGATGAAATTAGAAAGGAGATGAATGATGAAAACAATACAACCATCAGTTGAATTATTACAAATTAGTAAAGATGCAGAACAATTAATTGAAGCAGCAGGAAGGACTTGTTATAAGAGTGAAAATAAGATAACTCCAACTTCTGCAAAGGTATTTGTAAAAGCAATAACTAAAAGAGGGCATCATTCAGTTATTGAACATGCATTTGCAACCTTTAGAATTGTTTGTGATCGTGGAATAACACATGAGATTGTTAGACATAGATTGGCTAGTTATTCTCAAGAAAGTACCCGTTATGTTAAATATGGTGATATTGAAGTACTTCAACCATGTAAGATTGTAAATAAAATAGAAGAAGAATTATGGAGAGAAGCATGTGAAAATGCTGAAGAATCATATAAAAAACTTATTGATATAGGTGTTAAGCCTGAAAATGCCAGAAGTGTATTGCCAACATGTCTCAAGACTGAGATTGTCATGACTGCAAATTTCAGAGAATGGATTCATTTTATAAATCTTAGGGGGTCTAAAGCTGCTCATCCAGATATTAGAGTAATTGCTGATATGATATTATTGATCTTATCAGATAGAGCATCTTCTGTATTTAATAAAGAGGATGAATAATGTGTGAATGGAAAACTAAAACAACAGAAACTGAGATTGAAACAACTTTACTCTATTTTAAAGATAGTTATGGTGAATATCAAGTTGAAAGAGAAGGTGAATTTCCATCAATTGAAAATGTAATTGATTATTTTATTATTCCAGTATTAAGAAGTGCTGGATTTAGTGATGAAACTATTAAAGAATATATAGAAAGTAATACTATATGATATTTCAAAACCATAATAGACGATTGGCAATGAGAACATTAAAATACTTGTTTAAATATTTTAATAAAACTGGTAAAATTAAAGATTGGGTTTTGCAAGCCGAAAAGGATTTTACCATATGAAAATATATGTTGATTATGATTCAACTATTAATGATCTTGATTCAAAATGGTGTAAGTGGATTTTCAAACATTATAAGGATAAAATAACAAGTAAAGATATATTAAGTTGGACATGGATTGAAGATACTTATGGGAAAGGAGCAAATTCATTTTTTCAAAATCCTGATATATATTCAAAAGATATTATTAAACCACTTAAAAATTCACAGAACTTCATTGATACTATAATAGATTTATTTGGATATGAAAATATTTATATTATAACTTCATCATATCCAGGTACAGAAATTGAGAAAGAATATCACATTTGTAGATATTTTCCTATAAAGTCAGATAATATCATTCATTCAAATCAAAAGTGGAAACATACTCATGATGGAATATTAATTGATGATAATATTCATACAGTTAGAGATCATTGTAAATATAATAAACAATTTGGTATTGTATTTGATAAGGGATCTAACAATGGTTGGTCTAAATTAACTCATATTATGGGTCAAGTTAAAGAAATAAAGAATTATATCAGAATTAGAGAAAATTATAAAGATATATTAAAACTATTAAAGGAGATATAAATGATTGAAATGACTGTATATGGAAATATTCCTACAAAGAAAAATAATAACGATGCAGGAGTGGATTTAATTGCAGATGAAGATGGTTTAATAAAACCAAATGAATCTAAGCTTATTAAAACGGGAACATTTGTAAGATTTCCACCTAATCATTGTGGAATTGTAAAAGCACGTTCTGGCCTATCTGTCAAGAAAAATATTGAGGTTGGTGCTGGTGTTATAGATGAACCATACACTGGTGAAATTCATGTTCATTTATATAATCTTAGTAATACAGAAGAATTTCGATATAAAAAAGGTGATAGAATTGCTCAATTAATTATTTTTCCAGTATCATATCCTGTTATAAAAGTAGTTAAGAATATTGAAGATTTAGGTATTACAGATCGTGGCACAGATGGTTTTGGTAGTACAGGGTTTTAGCAAACTATAAACAGGGACTTAATTCAATTGGTAGAATATAAACCTTTTGACGTTTGATGTTTCCAGTTCGATTCTTCCCGTTCCTGCCAAATATTCCATTAAATTTATAACATTGGTGATACAAAATGGACGATTATCAAAAGTATATTCATATATCAAAATATGCAAGATTTTTAGACAAAGAAAAAAGAAGAGAAACTTGGGAAGAAACAGTTGAAAGATATTGTTCATTTTTTAGAAATAGATTACAACTAGAGAATATAAGTTTTCCAAAAGAGATAAAGGAATCAATTTTAAATCTGGAAGTTATGCCTTCAATGAGAGCATTGATGACGGCAGGAAAAGCCTTAAAAAGAGATAATATTGCTGGATATAATTGTTCTGCGTGTGCAATAAACCATCAAAGAGTTTTTGATGAAGCTTTTTATTTATTAATGTGTGGATCTGGATTTGGATTTTCTGTTGAAAGACAGTATATAAATAAACTGCCAACAATAGATGAAGAATTTTTCAATAGCGATACAGTTATTGTTGTTGCAGATTCAAAAATAGGATGGGCTAGTTCATTAAGAGAATTAATAAGTTTGTTATATTCAGGAAAAATCCCAAAGTATGATGTCTCTAAAATTAGAGAAGCTGGGAAGAGATTAAAAACTTTTGGAGGTAGAAGCTCTGGCCCATTACCCTTGAAAAATCTTTTTGAATTTACAATTCGGTTATTTAAAAATGCTAAAGGGAGAAAGTTAAATAGTATAGAATGTCATGATTTGATGTGTAAAATTGCTGATACAGTTATTGTTGGCTCTGTTAGGAGAGCAGCTATGATATCCCTATCTAACTTATCTGATGATAGAATGAGAAGGGCTAAAAATGGAGAATGGTATATTGCAGACCCTCAAAGAGCATTAGCCAATAACTCAACAGCATATACAGAAAAGCCAGATTTAGATTCTTTTTCTAAAGAATGGAGAAATCAGTATGTAAGCAAATCTGGAGAAAGAGGAATAGTTAATAAAGTTGCATTAAAAATAAAAGCAGAGGAATGTGATAGGGTATACGATGGTGAATACATTCTAAATCCTTGTGCTGAAGCTATACTAAGGGATTCAGGAGGTTTGTGCAATCTTACAGAAGTTGTAATTAGATCAGAAGATACTCTTGAATCATTGAAGAAAAAAGTAAGAATTGCTTCAATTCTTGGAACTTTACAATCAACATTGACAGATTTTAGATATCTAAGACCTATCTGGAAGAAAAATGCAGAAGAAGAAAGATTACTTGGAGTCTCATTAACTGGAATCATGGATCATCATATAATGTCTGGTCAATCATTTGAGTTAGAAAATTGGTTAAAAGAATTGAAAGACATTGCTAGAAAAATTAATATAAAATGGGCAAAAAAATTAAATATAAATGAATCTAAGCAATTAACTCTCAATAAACCATCAGGAACAGTTTCACAGTTAGTGAATTGTTCATCAGGTATTCACCCTCGAATGTTCCCATATTACATTAGAAGAGTTAGGCAAGATATTAAAGATCCATTAAGTAAATTATTGATTGATCAAGGGGTTCCATATATTAATGATTCTTGCGATAAATATATATTTTCATTTTATATAAAATCACCTGAAAAGTCAATAACTCTAAAAGATCTTAAAGCATTAGACCAGCTTGATTTGTGGAAAATATATAGAAATACTTGGTGTGAAGGAAATCCTAGTCAAACAATATATTATACAGATGATGAATATTTTGCAATTGCAAATTGGATATGGAATAATTGGGATATCATAGGAGGATTATCATTTTTTCCTAAAGATGACCATATTTATGAAAACGCACCATATGAAGAAATAACAAAAGAAGAATATGAAGAGGGTATTAAATCTTTCCCTAAGATAGATTGGGAAAAGATGAAGGAGTATGAAAATAGGGATATGACTATTTCATCTCAAACATTAGCTTGTAGTGGAGGCAATTGTGAATTATGAAAACTCATGGTAGATATAAACACCCCTGTTATCAAAGTTGGAGGTCTATGAAACAAAGATGTTTAAATGAAAACTCATCTGACTATAAAGATTATGGAGGTAGAGGAATATCTATCTGCTCTGAATGGATGGATATCGAAAAGTTTATTATAGATATGGGTATTCCACAAAAAGGAGATACGATTGAGAGATTAAATTCTAATGGAAACTATTGCTTAAAAAATTGCATTTGGGCCTCAAGAAAAGAACAGTCTAATAATAGAAGGACAACAATAAAATTAGATGGAATTCCAATGGCTAAATGGTGTTCCGTCTATAACCTTTCATATAATTTAGTTTATAAAAGATATCGGAAAGGAATGTCTCCAAAACAAATATTAAAAACTCCTATATTATATAAAAATTTAAATGGGCAAAAATGTAAATGTCAAGGTTGTAATAATCCTGTCAAAACTAGAAAAATGTGCAATAAACATTATTTAAGATGGTGGTTAGAAAATAAAAAGAAGAAAGAATTATGAGTAAAAATAAATTAATCAAATGTAATAATTGTGGTGATCATAGACATGGTTGTATGGGAAGTGGAAAATCTAATGGAGATGGATATGATCATTGCATTGATTATGACAAAGAAGTTAAAGAACACAATCTATCTAATGTATTAGAAATATCTAAATATTTGAAGGAAAAACACAATATTAATGTGACAAGAATACATGTAAGGGAATGGATTGAGAAATTTGGTTTCCCTGCTGCATTTTTGACTAATAAGACCTTCACAACTGAAGAGAGAATAGATTTATGGATACAGAGTGTGAAAGATGGTGGAATGCAGGATTTGTTCACCGATAACTACACTATTGTCAATAGATCAAGAGTTAAGAAAAGAGATCGAAATCTTACAGATAAGAGAAAAGCTAAGATTAGAGAAAAGATGTTTAAAATAAAAAGATGGATGGATAAAAAAAATGAAGAAAAAGCGATTAAGCAAATAGAATATATGGTTGAAAAAGGATTAAGTGTTAATGATGCAATTAAAGTTTCAAGAGCTTTATTTATGGCAGTTAAAAAAGATTTAAAGATTTGGTAATACTATGGATATATTTTAAGTATTCCTAAATTAACTTTATCTCTATTTCTACAATCTATATGTAACCAAGATACATCCATTTCAAGACAAGTTATATACTTAAACTCTTCTTGAAATGGATTATTCAGGATATCCTGTCTTATTTGTTCTATTGAATTGAATTTTAGATCAAATGCTTTTCCAAATTTGTGAAAACTTCCAAAAGCACCAATCAATGAATCATAAGGTCTTAATCCACTCAATGAGTAATTTCCACCCCAATACCAATCATTTATTTTTATTGAACTTCTATTTAATTCTCTTATATTATCTATAGTTATTAATAGTTCTTCATCAAAAAAATTCCATAATTTATTAATATTTCCAGTTTGTTTTGCATAATTATATAATTCAGGATAAACAAGTTCATATATTTTAAAGTATTTGCATTTATACATTTTATCGACACTCATTTGTAAAGTAATGATTGAAATAACATTATTTTACATATTCTTTAAATAAGCCACAACTAAATTCATTTTCTAAATTCAGTTTTGCTATGCATGGTCTTTCACATTTTAAACTAAATGGACATCGTTCACCTTTTACAATAATCAAGCGTTCATTTAATATTGTCATAAAGATTGGAATCCTCTTTTAAGTTAATTGATTTATGTTATATCTACTACTGGTAGTACAATAGGACGATATCCGGCTGTACGTAGTTGAGGTGTGTTTGGGTTGCTAGTTATATATATTTTACCTAAGTAATAATTATGTGCTGCTGCTCCCTGGTAAGTTCTACCAAATTCTATAACAGCAGGAGCCGATGGAGCTGTGTATACATTGTCAGTAGTACTAATCTGTATATCATCAATAAACATTTTTAGGTTATTTGTCTCTAAGTTAAACCTTATAAAATACCAGACACCAGCTACTGGGGACCACGCCGATTCTGTGATCCCACCGTTTACCCCACATGCTAGTACTAAATCTCCAGATGTAATATTGTGAGTTAGAGATATTTCACCACTATTAAATAAGATGTTTTGTGATGTTGTAGGGATTCCAGTATATTGCGGAGAATACCAAAAACCAAAAGAACTATTGCTTAAATCAATATCTGTACCATCAATCTCTAAGGCTTGTGAGGAAGTGGCAGTTTTAGTTGTAAAGTTTAAACAGTCTTTTCCATCTGGCCCTCCAGAGGTAGCAATAGAGATTGTACTGTCTATGCTAAATAATGTACTAGTGCCTATCTGTAAGGCTGCTACAGTATCTATCTCAGAGTCAAAGTAACAAGTAACATCACTATGAGCCGTATTAGTATTAACTGCAGCAAGATCAGTTGAGTCTGAGCCTATACCTGTAAAGTATGCCCCGTATGGGAGGATTAGTTCGTTGTAGATTTTGAAGTTGTCGATAAGCCCTTCACACTGTCTTGAACCAGAGGATCTATTCCCT
Organism: Lutibacter sp.; assembly: GCF_013139515.1. Taxonomy (GTDB): domain Bacteria; phylum Bacteroidota; class Bacteroidia; order Flavobacteriales; family Flavobacteriaceae; genus Lutibacter. The sequence goes on along the minus strand of NZ_WTAR01000030.1, from coordinate 78,630 downwards.
ATTTGCATAGTCCCACTGGATAATGTTGGAGCAGTGAACGCCACACTGTGAACATGCACAACACCATTAAGAGAAATATAGATAAAAGACTTAGCCTGATCCCAACCCATTGTAATACTGTGCCAGTTTCCATCGAGAAGGTCAGTCCCAAAGTCAGACCCTGTTAATGCCCCTGTATTTCCTACTTGTACCTCAAACCTATCATTAAATGTACTATTTCTTAATAATTGTAAGGCATTTGTTGATCCAAGTGAGTGTTCAAAGAATCTATTGTAACCTGCTGGTGTGCTCCCATTATTCTTGTAACTAAACGTTATCGTACCTCTATCCGCAACAACATTACTGCCATCAGTACATGGGAAGGTTGCGATATCTGATGCATCTGTAAAATCACCAACAGCCTTTCCTCTGATCCCATCAGTGTTCACATCTACCCCTGTCAGAGTCACAGTACCCCCATCAGTACTAGCATCAAATATATCTAATACTGTAAGGGAAGCGCAACTCCAATAGCAGATCAAATGCTCATCCAAAGCACTACCAGCATCATTGACTGTTTTCATTCCCCATGCTTCATTTTGATGTGGAGCAAGGGCCATGTTATTACGGTCTATGTCTGCTGTTAATTGGAGTTGAGGATCTCCGTCTGTTAACCCCATCTCTGCATGATAAGCTCCATCAGAAGCCAATCCACCCTTACCGATACTCGCTGGAATATTTAAGTCTCTGACCCATTTACCCACATCAGGATGTAAGTGAGTTATGTAAGTTGTGTCGGCTGTAGTGAGTGTTTCTTGATGTGTTAAGAGTACTGACATATCCGGCAATACTGATTGTTGATAATCTGTTCCTAATGTCTTACCTTGAACAGTTGGCATCCACATTGGTTTGTATCCAATGGTTGGTATTTGTGGAGTATCTTTTTTACTAGTTATATGAAAGTCCCTTATTACACCCTGCGCTGGCTGAGCACCATTTACATTACCTATATACATTGGTCCAGACGCTGTTGGATCTGTGAAGTTTGAAAAACCTGTGACAGGGTAATAAATACCATCAAGCCACAAGTGCCAATTATAAGTACCTAAGTCCCAGTTAAAACGTATATGATGATCGTTGCCATCCCATAGTGTTGGTACTGTTACCCCGTACTGATAACCGTTTATTTTAAGAGTTAGTTTTGTTGCTGTTTCCATCATCAGCAAAAAAGCATTGGAGCTTGAACTCAAAGCGCATAAACAAGCCCATGCTGCCGGACTTCCTGTAGCTTTATACCATAGTGATATTGTACTGTTAGTCATGTCAAAGCTAGTTCCGTCAGTACAAGTTATGTTTGTAGTATCACCTGTCAGTACTTCCACACCACCCCCGGTGAATGTAGCACCACCTTGTACTACTGCTGGAGTTGTTTCCTGACTTATATTTAAAGTTGTGTTGTCACAATCCCAATAAGTCAAAACATCACTATGCGCTCTTGCAGTATTAACAGAACCATTCCCAGTAAAGTATGCTCCGTATGGGAGGATTGGTTGGTTGTAGATTTTCAGTGAGTCTATAATAGAAGTATCTGCTTCTCCACCAGAGTCATTAAAAAATCTCAAATTACCATCAGAGGATTGCCAACTCTCTCCCATAGTCCACGAAGATGTATGTAAATTTTTAACTATACGATTATTTACAATAATAGCCATAAATCCTTTTGCTGAATCCCAACAAAGATGGATTCTCAGAGGTGTTCCTGCTGTAAATATATTAGCAGATAATAAACCGGAATCACAAGTATGTGCTGTACCCCCATTGTCCCTTATGTGCCACTCCCACTCAAAGTTAGCACCGGAGCCATTGTTGCCTTTTAGCCCTATAGTATTTGCGTTATCGCCCTCTGAGATACTACAAATATTAGAGATTGCTGTCCAAAAAACAGCATTGTCACTATCATGCGAGGGAATAAACCAGAATGAAATAGTCCCTTGCTCTGTCGGGATATTGGTATCATCCACTTCAAAATAGTCACTAGTACCAGAACTCTTTTGAATACCGTTACCTTGTACTGCTTCAACAGCAGTAACATTATTAGAAGTTCCTCCCCACTCAGCAGCAATCTCTTCATAAAAATCAGAGCTACCTCCAACTGAGTTTAGTTTCCAGTGACCAATCAAATGCTCATCACCAGAACCACTAAGCATAGGCCAATCATGAATCTGTACATTGGGATTATTCCTGTCACGATCCCAAGGAATTTCTAAGTCATCATTATTATCAGCTTCAAAGTGCCATGCTCCGTCTGAAGCGAAACCATCAGTACCAATATTATCAGGAATATTTAGGTCAGTTACTGCTGCTCCTCTTGAGAGTTCTAGGGTAGTGTCTTTGTATTGAGCAGTTATAAGTGCTTTCAATACTGTTGCATCAGTTACAGATGTAAGTGGTGTCCAATACTGAACATCAGTTGTAATCGTTTCTTCAGAGTAAGAGCCATCCTCCGTACCAATTGATAATCCTGTAGTTGCAGCAGAAGTTCCGGCTTTTATAATTCTATCAGGGAGTATAGACCACCTAATAGCAGTCTCAGTTACTGTGACTCTGTTAGGATTATTCTCAACGAGAGAAGCATCCGCTGTGGCTACAGTGAATGTGCAAATATTACCACTTCCGGTTATGGCTATGGTTGTTGACTGATCATCTACTGAAAGATAAGGCATCTATTTAAACCTCCAAGTAATCCATAATGCCATTAGGTGAAAACACAACGTGCATCATATCCACTTCACCTTCTATAAGTTCAGTAAAAACATCTTCACCTTCATCATATCTCATATTAAATTCTGGATTATGTGATTTGATATACCAACCAATCCGTACCAACTTGCCAGGAGAATTAGCAATAAACACTTGCTTATCAGGATCAGGTAAGAAACTATTCCAATTACAGGACACAGATAGATATGATCCTTCACCAGTACTTACCAATGCATCAAATACTCCGTCATTATCATAATCAATGATTTTATCAACCGTGGCAGGAACTTCCCATGTTGCTCCACCATCACCGGAAACCTCCATTACTACGGATTGTTCGGCTAATAAAACATCATTGACATACAACTTAATTGGGAATTGGTCATTAGGGTAAACTCTTAATTCTTGGATACCATCTTTGCACTTCCGTTTGAGAGATGCATGGTCTGGTTGAGTTGTTACCTCTACTGCTGTAGTATATTCAACGATTTCTTCCTGACCAATTACATTACCTTCATCGTCATAGGCATCTTTGAATTCACCTGTGGCAAATGGCATGTAAAATAGTTCTGGTGTGTGTTCTGGACTTTGTTGTTTTACGTTCATATTTAATCCTATGAAATTATTTGGTCTTTGTATTGAATACCAAGAGCTTGTCTTCCAGCAGCATCCCAGGTTATCGTATGATCCCATATAAAAATAGCACTATAAGTATCTACCCCATTAAGAACCAAAACACCTTTCCATGCTTGATGTATTGTTCCTACCCCATTAAATCTTTGATGTACAGTGTGACCTCCCTCATCCAAAACTATACTTAAAATATCATAATCACTAGCATCTGTTACTCTCATATAATTAGCAGTTGTACTTACATCGTCAAAGCTACCTGCATCAGTTTCAGATGTGGCATCTCCCCAAAAATTATCATCTGTTGCTGTAATACCAGCAAGGGGTGAATGTTGGATCAAAGCATGGAAATTTGAATCATCAAGAGATACTGAAGTATCAGAAGTATCATATGATATATCAATAGTCATTCTATCTTCATATACATAAAACGTATAAGTTACCTGGTTTGTTGCTGATCCCAAATAAGCTGTTCCAATTGTCTTATAAAAATTACCTTTGATTTGCACAACTACTCTAATTGGAGAATTTTCAACAAGACTTAATGTAAGGCTTGGATCATCTGCTAATACATAATACCCACTACTGGATACAAGATGTGGATCAAATTTGAAATATTCTACAGACTTATCACTTGTAGCATGAGCCATGAGTAAATGAGCAGTATCAGCAAACTCAAGGTACATATCAGTAACTTGCACATCAATGGTTGTCCCATTAACATCAACGGTCAAATAAGGCATCTACAGTCTCCTAGTTAGCCTTGTATGTAACACTATCAAGAGTAAAAGTCCCAAATGGAACTTCTATAATCGGAGGCAATTCACCCATATCAGGCAACACTTCAGCAGGAACAAGTTGAGCTACCTCATCACCCCACATTGTTCTTGCACCAGTAACTTTATCATACCCAACAGGAGCAAAATAATATGTCATTCCTGTCTGAATATTGCCAATTTCAACAACACCATCATCCTCCATATCACATTGACCAGTAGCTGTTTGGTGTGTAGCAATATCAGGAGTTTCCGAAACATAAATACAAACAGTATGATTCGCCCAGTCATCATATGAGTATGTTACTGTTGCTGTTTTAGCGAGAATAGTTGGAATATTTATAACTAAAGAGAACCCCAAACATGTTAACAACATTATTAATATTTTTTTCATTTTAATCTCCCTCTTTTATTTTTTAAATTAAGCTATTTGAAACCATTCAGTGCCATTGCAATAATCAGTAGCCTTATCCCATTGAGTTGTCATTGCTTGTGTTGTTGAACCATCTATTGTTTCTGATGAATTACCATCTCTAGTTACTGTATTTGCAGCAATTATTTTTTTAACAACCAATTGTCTATTTTCACTAGTTGCAACTGCTGGATAATCTATTGTGATACTTCCTGCTGTAGTATCACAAATAAGAACTCTATCTGTAGCAAGAACTGTATATGGTGAATCAGAATTTGTTAATGTTTTATCACCAGTTGCAAGATATGCAGACATTTGATTTTGAAGATTTGTAATATCAGTTGAATTTGTTGCTGCAACTGTTTCTACAGCATTATCAAATGCAAGTAATGACATTTCAACTTTAGAAATTGGATTTGTTAATACTTGATAATCACTCAAAAGCTGAACATTTGTTGATGTAGTATAAGTTGATGATTGAACAATTCCATATACATATCCAGAAACAACAGTTATTCTTAAAATTGCTCCAACAATATAAACACCAGTTCTATCTCCAGGGACAGTAAAGTTCCTATTATCAACATAAGTTGCAACATCACTATTGTCTATATACCTCCCTGAAAATTCAGACAATCTAATTGTGCCATCCTGTTCAATGGCAACAGATAGTCTTTCATCAAGTGTATCCTTAGTGCCTCTACCATCAAACAATTCATCTTCATTAGCTGTTATTCTTGTATCAAGAGCATCAACACCATGAGCAGTTGCTGAATCATTATGAGCAGAAAGATTAGTGCTTGAAGTTGTTGTTGAAGTGCTAACTAAACCCTCTACTCTATCAATTTCAGAATCAGTTAAAACAAAGTTATTTTTGGTCGAATCAATTACTTCTCCAATTGTCTGAGTCCTTGCTGGAACTGTTGTATTTAGTGATGACATTATTTTCTCCTATTATTGTGCATCAATTAAATCTAATATAGTATCATAAGCAGCTTCAATAAGAGCTTCTTGTGATGTTTTACCAGTAGCAATTTGAGCATCTACATTAATATATAAATCAGTAATATCCTGTGGTGTTTTAACTATATGTCTTCCTCTTCTAATAGGTTTTCCAGTTTCTGTAGTAATTAAATATCCTATTTGTATTTTACCATGATCAAAATCATGTTCAATATTTGTAATTACTACATCAGTAGCTGTAATTGTTTCTACTTTGTTTCTTCTTAATTTCTTAGACATTAGCTAATTTCTCCTCTAATTCGGTTACTTTTTCAGATAGTTCCTGAATTGCTTTAATAAGTATAGGATAAGTTTTCATTGGATCTGCTTCCCATTTTTCAGGATTTTCCTTATGTACCAATCTTGTGTAATCATGACTATCAAATTGATCTTCTACTTCATCTAACTCTTGAGCAATAAAACCAAGATCAACCTTTCCTTCCATTGTTCTATCTCTACGAGTCCAATCAAATTGTACGGGCCTCATAGAATTAATAAAATCAAGACCATATGGAATTGCGACTACATTTGATTTATCTCTTATATCTGATAAAGAAGAGATTGTTGTATCATTACATCTTAAATCAGTTATTGAACCATTTCCAAGTGTAAATTCATTTGAAACTGTTGCTCCTGTTGGATTTGCTTGATATCCAAGACAAGTATTATTAATTCCTGTTGTTATTAAATCTCCTGCTGTCGCCCCAATACAAGTGTTAATACCTGAACCTGTAGTAAGTGCTGCCCCTGTTGATGTTCCAACACATACATTATTACCTGTTTCTGTGGCAAGAAGCATACTTCCAGTACCAATACATACATTATTAGTTCCAGTTGTTATATCATTGCCAGCTGCTGCTCCTATTGATACATTACTACTTCCAGTAGTAATTCCTGCTCCTGAATTTGACCCAATTAATACATTAGTATTAGCTGTAGTAATAACTTCTCCACACCCACCACCTATGCAGACATTATTTTCTCCACTTAAACCACCAACAGCACCAGAACAAGTATTTTTTCCAATACCAATATTATTATGTCCAGTATCTACATTGGTACATGCATTTTCACCAATTCCTATGTTATTATAACCTGATGTATCTGTTCCAGCCACACCAACCATAGCACGTTTACCAATTGCTACATTATTGTTTCCAGTTACATTAGTAGTGCTAGTCCCCTTTAAGCAAAATTCACCAAGTGCAACATTAAAATCACCTGTAGTAATATACATTCCAGATTCAAGACCAACACAAGCATTTGTATTTCCTGTAGTAACTACTGATAGAGTATTTTTTCCAATACCAATATTAGCTACTGCTGTTGATGTTCCTGATAATGCATTTGAACCAATAGAAACACATTCTGTTCCAGTATTTCCGGTCATTGATCCAACACCAATAGAAACACTTGTTGTACTTATGTATTCGCCAATACCTGTATCTGGAACTGTGGCCCATGAAGTTACAATTCCATCGGTAGTAGTTAAATATTTTCCTGAATGTCCAGTTGGATCAGCTACTGGAAATTCAACAACATCTGGAACTGGATAAGTTGTAACAGCCATATTTATCCCTCCATTCCAGATGCAAGAATATTAACTTCTTCTAAATTACTTTCAATTTTTATAATATCCTGATTGTTTAAAGCAAATAATGATGCTCTATCTAAAACTAATTGACCTTCAGCAGCTATTGTTCTTTTATTTAATATATTAGCTAAAAATGTTCCTGTTGAATTATATATTCTTGCTTCAACTTCAGCAGCTATTGTTTCATGAAGATTGGTAATAATAATACTTAGTACTTCTACTTCATTACCATCTCCACCTTGTAGTAAAATAGTGTTAGTTGATCTTTCTACATAATCAACAGCTTTACCATCAGGATCTGTACCATCTGATAATCGAATATAAATTGTGCTATATCCAAGACCATCAGCATCACCATAACCCCATGTACTTACTGCTAATGATCCTAATGCTGAACCTTCAGATATAAGAGTCCCATTTTCAATTATAGCATTAGGTTTATCTACTGATGGATTATTCAATGCAGCAGTTCTCAAGTAATATTCACCTGATCCACCACTTGAAACTGTCCATGCAAATGAAGCAGTTCTAATTGATGTATACGGCAAGGTTGCCTTTGTCCAATTTTTTGTTGCCATTTAGTTCTCCTTATCCGTAAATTAATGATAATCGTTTTGTTTCATATTTTAGTGATCCAACAGAAGAAACTGATGCTGATGTTCCATCACTAAATGTAAAAGTTATTTGACTTTGAGTTTCACTTGCCCATGCTTCAAGATTTTTAAATACTTCTTTCACATCCTTACTTGCATTTGCAAATGTTTTAATTAACTCTCCTTCTGTGGGCATATTTTATCCTCCAAGTAAAGACATCTTTTTTGAGTTTTTTATTAAAGAAACAATTGTATCAACTCTTATAACTATTCCAGCAACCATTATAAAATTTGCTGTATCATCTGAATTTTTAACAAAGTCTATTGCTTCTTGAACTGTAGGGGCAATATTACTAGTGTAACTTACATTTAATTCAGTTTGTAATTCTTCATCTGTTTGTGCCATAATTAATACCCCTTAGCAAACCAATAGACTGTTGTATCAGTTGTGCTTACATTAATTGTAAATCCTGTTTCTGATACATTAGTTGGATATGATGTAGCAACTCCATCAGCATTGCATATAACAGAACTTATACTATTGAATGGTGTAGTAAATGTTATAACTTTTGTTGTATCAGGACTTGATATTATTTCAGTTCCATCATATGTAAGATCAGGAACATCAAGAGTCATTGTTCCCTCTTCAATCACAATATCAGCTAATGGAGTTGCATACAGCATTTCACCACGAATCTTTAAATATCTAATATCTGTAACCCAATCATCAGGACTTCTTTCTACATAATCAACACCATCAGTTGATGTAAGAACAACAACTGATATATTAGTTCTTGTTCCCATTAACTCTTCACCAGTAAAATCTTCTAAATGTCCAGCTTCAACATCTTCTATTTCCGCAACTGTTTTATTGTGATGAGCTATACTTGTTGCAAGGTTTACTGTTAATCTTCCAGTATAAGTTGCTCCTAAATCCTGAACATCTGATTCAAACCATCCATTTCCATCTGCATACCATTTTTCACGAAACCAAGATGCTGGTTTATCTTCAATTGTATTAACAACTGTATTTTCCCATTCTTCAGCAAAGTTGAATAAATCTGAATCATTTATATTTGCTGCTGGTGATCCAGCTAATGTAATTCCTAAAACACTTGGTCTAACAACTGTATCATCAGTTTGCCATCCAAAGTTTAAATATTGACCATTTATAAAATCAAAATCAAATGAAATTATTTCATTGTAATTATAATGTCCAGATACAGATACTTCCTCTTCAACCCAAGGTGAAAAATACCCTGTTCCAGACCATGCCCTTACACTAATTGTTGTATCATATTTAGGAATAGCAAAAGTGTATATTGAATCAGTTACAGTTTTGCTTGAAGTAACTCCACCAGATTCAACTAGTAATTCATAATATGCTGCTTCTGGTATATCATCCCAATCTAATGATACATTTGGTTCAATAATCCTTACACTTAAATCAGGAGTTGTTAAGGATTGCATAACAATTATAAAGCTATGACTTGAATAACTTCCATCATCAAGTTTAGCTCTTGCAAAAATTTGTTTTGTTGTAACTAAATCTACTGTTAAATCAAATGATCCTGTTGTAGAAGATGCAAGGAAAAATCCATCTCCCCAAACAGAACCAATTTCTCCACCCCTAATTTCATATAAAACAACTTGAGGATCGTTAACAACTGGAACTTGAAGAGTCAAATGACCAGAAGAATCTAAACTATAATCTTCATATGTACCATCTGTTCCTTCTGTTCTTGCTGCTGAAAAAGTTATTGTTTGTGATTGTGAAAATTCATGTCCAGTTGTATCAACAGTTCTAACTTCAAGAGTATGTTCACCTTCTAATATTGATGATAAATGTGAATAAGTAGTTCCAGTATAATTTTCTACTATTAAAACATCATCTAAATATATATTATATCCAAGAACATTTACTGTAGCGACATCCCATGAAAAGGTATATCCGTATGTTTCTCTATATACAGTTAGTTCTTCAACTGCTGGTCTTGAATCTGGATCTATATCAACGGTTCCAACAGTATGATTATGTGTAATCCAATCAGATGTAACACCTTCAGCAGTTACAGACCTTATTCTTAATTCATAAGTTGCATTTTGCTCTAGGTTATTAAATCTAAATGATCCATTTGGAGATGATTGTGGATGTAAACTCCATGAATCTGAAGATCCATAAGGTCGAATAGAACCATCTATATATGCTACTGGATATGAATTAGAGCCAGTTAAACTATAATTAACTAAAATACTTATTATTAAAGAACCATTAGATGTTGTTTGTAAAATATTCCTGTCTGATCTTACAGACGTTATTGTTGGTGCTGCTGGCTTAACTTGTGTAAAATCATCTTGTGTTGTTATATTAGGATCAAAATCTGGTATTTCAGCTTTGTCAGCTAAATGAATATCTGGAGCTTCATCAACTAAAGTAAGTTTTGCTGAAAGATCACCTCCAGGTTCAATTTTTGAAACTATTAATGGAGTTACTTCATGTCCATATTGACCAAGAACAAATAAATCACCAACTTCAAAAAGTCCCATTGGGGTATCTGGAGTAAATTCATTAATTTGTTCATCTGCAACAGAAGTATATCTTTCCATTATATTTGTGCCATCAGATTTTCTAATTCTAATAGCATATTCACCAACAAAAACATCAATAGTTTCATCAACTGTAAAACTTACTACTGTAGATCCACTCGTATTTATTGTTTTTACTCTACCCCAACCTGTTCCCCATAGAGGAATATCATTTGATACATATACAAGATCTCCTCTTGTGCAAACAAGTTGTTCAACATCAACATTTAAAGAATATATTTCTGGTCTAAGTTTCATTGCAGCAAGATAATAACGTCCAAATTTAAATATTTGTTCAGAATTTGTTATTCCTTTAAATTCAAGAATTTCAAATAATGTTGCTGCTAATTTATCACCACTTGCTATTTCTGCATAACCATCAGCATAAACTTGTAATTCATCCCAATCATAATCAACATCTTCATGTTCATTTCTATATTTTATTCTTAAACAATGAGGAACAATTGGGAATGTTTTTGTTCCAGAAAAATCCCAGGATGTTCTTGGTGTAAAAATCTGAACTGGAGTTTGATTTGGTATATCTCTGACAACTGAATATAATCCATCAGTCATTGACCATGCTGCCCTTCCAGCAGCAGCTATTTCTCTTGCTAATTCAAAAACTGTAGTTGCTTCATCACCCAATGAATTATATTCAAAATTTTCATTATCACAATATCCTGCCCATGATTCAATTGCATCAAGATCTAATAAATCTTTACTGATTGGTCTTGCATTAGATTCACCAGTTAAAACGTCACAGTATGCCCATGCTGGATTATTTGTTGCCTGTTCAACCCAAGAAGAACCATTGTAAACAGGAATATGAGTATTTACTAATAAATTCAATTCATCAACAATCCCATTTAATTGATCTGTTGCTTTTATTCTCATTCCAATGAGCCAAACATCATCAACTAATACTGGTTCTTGATATACAACTGTTCTTAATGATGTCCATTCACAATCACTTATTCCAGCACCTTCACTGTGTGTTTGTACATCTGATTCACTCCATATAATTCTATAAACATAATTATAATAAGTTGTAGTTTGATCTACAATATAAGTACGACCAGAATATGAATGTGTTTGACCATATTCATCAGTTTCATAATGAATATTTGATGAATATGAAGTATCTACTTCTTGAGATAATGGATAAGTTTTTACATTAATTAATGTAGCTCCAGTTCCTTCAGGATCAGTTGAAAGAGAATCATCTAAATTATAAACAGTTTCAACTTGAAAATCTTCAATATCTAAAGTATTAGTCGATATTGAAGACCCATCTTCTGGTAAAGCATAAGCATAATACCAATCATAATTTGTTGATAAAGTTCTCTTTAATTTTGAAACTGAAGCTGTTTCAGTACTCGATATATATTCTGTTCCTATCCTAATTATTCTAATATCATATTTTTCAAAAACTGGTGTTTCCCATCGAAGACCAATTCTAACAGTTTCTCTTCTTAATCTATTTATAAAAGAAATTGTTGTTCCTCCAGACCAAACTGTATAATCTGAATGTGAAGAAGTAAATCCAGTAGAATATGTTGCTGGAATATAATTATCATCAGATGTTCCATGTATTTTATATTCAACCTGAAAATAGACACGACAACCTAAAGTACCACCTTCATAACCAATACCATACATTCCATTACCGAATGTTAAATCTATACTAATTTCATTACATTCATCTTCAGTTGTTCTTTCAAATTGGACATCATCATCATCTAATACTGTTATTGCTGTTACACCATCTTCAAGTATTTTTGTTACATATGTTCTATGAACAGCATCATCTTCATCTTCTTCTTTATATTCCCTTCTTGGCAAAGCCAATGAAAATTGTTCTTCATAAACATCATTTGTATATAATTGAGATTCTTCTACCCCAGTTTTAAATACTTGTACTTCAACATCATCATAATCATCTAAATCAGTTTCCCCTATTCTCCAATCACTTAATGTATAGTCACCTATTCCTAGATAGAATAACATTCTTAAATATTGATCTTCACCAACAACTTCTGTATATGGATTAGCAGCAAGTAATGGATAAATACGATTTGTACCATAACATCTTGGAGCAACACCATATGGATTCATAGAATTACTTTGACCAGTAATTCCTACTAATTCATTAAATGAATCACCCTCTACATCTGCTGCATTTGCTTGTTGAGTTGGAATCAAAGCATTTAATGCCATTGAAGCAACTAATGTAAATGCACCAGCAGCAAATGCTGCTCCAGTAGAACCAAGACCCCAAGTTGTTGTACCTAAAGGGCCAGCAATCCAAATAGCAACTACCATAATAACAACTTGTAATATTGCTCCTAAAATATTGTCACCTTTAGGAGCAACACGAACATTTAAAATGTCACCAGCCTTTAAAACAAATGTCTTCCAATCTTCATACAATACTGCAATACCATTAACAATAACATTTGCAGCAGTTGTGCAATGTATTCCTAAAACTTCTGAAATTGTTGATCCTGCTGGAGCAGAAGAATAAACAACTCTTTGTTGTAATGGATGTGTAGCAGCTATTATTTGAACATCATCTGACATAGCAATAAAAACCTTCTATTTTATTTTTCCATCTTAAAATTCTATCTTTACATGAAGTTTTTGATTTATTACTAACATGTAAAAATTTTCCATGACCTAAACAAAATCCAATATGCATTGGCATTCCAACAATATTAAATAAAACTAAATTCCCATATAAAGGAGAATTTACTTTTTCATACATATTTTTACCAACACTCAAACTATCATTAATTGCTTCTATATCATTTGTATCTTTATATAAATAATCTGGCAATATTATATTAAATTGTTCTTTATAGATTAATTTAACCAATCCAAAACAATCACATCCTTCTAATGTTCTTCCATTATCTATGAATGGAATTCCTATATATTTAGAAAGATTTTTCATTTATAGTTGAAACATCCCTGGAAAATTAGAAGGGCCAAATGTCAAAGAGGGAAATGGTTCATCTAAAATGTCATCATATCCCAAAGAACTTGTTACTGAAAAAGCATCATATGTTGATGTTTTCCATCTAAATGTATATGGCCCTGCTTCAATTACATTTGGTGTTGAAGCAAGAATTATTTCCATTGTTACATTTGGAGATGTATCAATTGACCTAATTACTTCAACAATTGATTGATCAATATTGTCAATGATAAGATTGACAGTAGGAATTGTATCTTCACTATCACTAGGAAGAGTAATTGTAAATGGAAAAGGAAGAAAAGTTCCTGCTGTTCTAACTATTTCTGTAGAATCATTAACTAATAAAATAGGACTAGCTAAATCATCATGATCTATTGTTAAACAAGTAAGAAAAATCTCATCTGTTTCTTGTGCAAGCATAGCTTGTAATGCTGTATTTGAAACAGTTCTACTCATGGCATTTGCTCCAAATTAATATCAACAGTCCATCGTTCATTACTTATAGGTGTGTATCTAGGAACTCCAACAAATCTCCAGCTTTTTAACAATCCTGTTCGTAGATCTGAATAATCAAATTGTAAAGAACCACCAGCAAGAGTAGTTATATAAAACGTGTCAAATGTTGCTACTTGAGCAGTTGTCATTTGAAAACTCATTGGAAATTGTCTAACTCCAGCAGTAAAACGTCTTCTTATTTTATCAGGGCCAACTCCCATAGATGTTCTAATTGTTAAATCTGGAGTGGTTTCTGAAAATCCAAATAGAGGTTTTTGTGGTAAAGATCCGGGCCAAACTGCCATTATCTTCTTGCTCCTACTCTTCTAGTTCCAAATGTTTGTGTCATTGCTTTTGATGTATCTCCACCACTACGCAAATCATTTGAAACTTCTTTAATTATCATTTTTATAAATTCACCATCATTAGTTTTAGATCTTTGAACTTCTATATCTTCACCACCATTTCTCTGATCAATAACTTGAACAGTTGTATTTCCACCAAGATTTGAATTTGGGGTTATACTTCCATTTTCTGCTGGTGAAAATACTTCTGGCCCTTTCTCTCCAACAAGATATGAACTGCCACCAACAACTGCTCCACCAGCAGCTTTACCACCAGCATTATATGTAGCAGGATTAAAATTTAGTGTTTCTGTAGTAAGTCCACTACTACTACTTCCACCACTAAATAAACCACTAAAAGAACCACCAAGAGAAGTACTAAGAGCAGAAGCTAACGGGCCTGTTATACTTTCTTGAACTGCTATTCTAGCAATATCTGCTAAAATAGAATCAACAAAATTAGAAAATTCAAATTCTCCAGTTGTTATAAAATCAACCAAAGCATCTTCCATTGATGAGAATGCAGATGAAACAACTTCACTTAAATTATCAAATATATCCATAGATTCTCTTGCATAACTATCTAATGTGTCTGCAATTTGGCCCCAACCAGTTAATTTATTTAATGCTTTTGCTTCTTCTTCTCCTATTCTTCTCCATACTTCAGCAAATTTTTCTCCAGAAATTGAACCTTCTTTAGCAGCATTTTGTAATTGATCTCTTAAATCTTGGAAAGTGTCTAAAACATCTTGTCTTTCTTTTTCATCACCAATTAAGAAAGAATTTAAAATTGATTGAGGAACTTTAAGAGAATCAACATATTTCTTCATTTCATCTTCAAATTTTTTAATTTTTTTCTTAATTGCATCTTCTGTTTCAGGGGGAATAGTTAATTCAGGAACAGAAACATTACTTTCATCTTCTGCTTCACCTGGAATAATTGAAGATGGCTTATATGATAAAGCACTATTAACCATTGAATCAATTACTTTATCATGACCTTTTTGCCATTCTTCTTCAGCTTTTGTAACTTCACGAATTGATTTTGCTGTTTCATCAAGAGGTTTAGTCATTGATTTAAAACTTTTTGCTACCGCTCCAATCTCAGATGCTTTTTTATCACCCCATGAAAATGGCAAAGATACAAAAGCATCTGAGATTTTCATTAAAAAATCACCCCATAATTGACCAAGATCATAAACAATATCTTTCCATGCTTGTTTTATTTCTATCCAAAGTATTTTTACAGATGATCCAAATTTATGCCACCCATCAATCAATCCATCAATCAATCCAACTCCAAATAATCTAACTTGTTCAAATTCTTCATAAAGATATTGACCTAATTTAAATCCTGCATAAAAAGAAAATAAACCTATTGTAGTTTTCTTCAGCATTGACATATTTGTATTTGTTATTAATGCTGCTGATCCTAAATTTTTTATTGCAGTTGTTAATACTGGAACTACTGAAATACCTAATCCTAATGTTGTAATTTCAGCAATAGCTTTAAACCAATAAACAACTATTTCAAGATTTGAAATTAACCAAAAAGTAGATTTTATAATTTTTTCAATAACTTTTGTTGCAACAGATAATATTTTTTGAATATCATTTTGTATTTTATTTGCTAATGGAGTTAATTCACCTTGTCCATCAATAAGGCTATCTTTAATCTCAACTGCAAATTCAAGTAATTTTTGATATGTTGGAAGAAAAGCACCTCTTAAAACTCTATCATGAATAGTTTCTAATGAAGTACCAATTGCAGACCATGTAGCTTCAAATGCTAATGATGCAGGAGTAAACCCTTCTAATAAATCCCCAATATATTGAAAAACCTGACCTGTTTTCTTTGCAGTAGCAAGATTTTTCTTAAATTCTGGATCTTTTGCCTGTAATAATTTTACTAAAAGGTTTGAATCTTTTAATTGACCTTGAGCTAATGCTCTTGATTCCTGCCTTAACTGAATCTCTTGATTTTGCCCTTTAGTCATTAATTTAATAGCATTAGCTAAATTAATAAATCCTGCTTTTTGTTTTTCATTATTAACATCTAAAAGAATTCCTTGCTGAATAAATGTATCTGATATTATTCTAAGATCTTTACCAGTAGCAATAGTTTTTGCATCCATTATTTCTAATTCTTTTGTTAAAGCTTTTGCATAAACACTAGCTTCATCCCATGCTCCAGCTATATCACCTTCTGAAGCTTTTTTAGAAAATGTTGTAATAAATGCGGAAGAAGATATTACACTAGAATTAAAATCTTCTATTGCATTCAACCCCGCAGTAAATTCACTCGTAAGAAATCTAAGAGTTTGATATACTCCAGCAATAGCAGCAGTTGCAACAGCAAAAGCAGGAGCAGATTTTAAAATTCCAGTAGTTAATTGAAGAAAACCTTTCTCGGATGACTTGACAGTTTTATTATTGCTTTTCATCTGTTTATCAAACTTCTTATTCATCTCAATAGCACTACCTTGAGCTTTTGCATATTTTCCTTGTTGTTTTATAAGCCTTTCTTGAGATTGATATTGGGCTTGAGCATCAGCATCTGAATAGCTTTTTGACGATGCTGTTTTTTGTTTATTAATATTTTCTTCATTCTTCATTATTGCTGCTGATGCTTTATCACTAGATTTTATTGCATCATCATTTATTTTTTTCTTTTGATCATATACTTGCTTTTCATATTTTACTATATTATTTAAACCATCTATATGTGCTTTTTGTTCAGCAGCTTTAGATTTTGTTGTTTTTGAATTAGACGAAACTTGACCTTTTTCTATCTCATTGGCAGTTTTAAGAGCTAAAGCTTTTTGTTTCTTTAAAGAAGCTTTATACTCTTTGCTGTCAAGCTTTAATTCTATGAATATTTCGCCTAATTTTGTCATATCGAACCATTGAAAAATATTTCAGGAAGATTCAATTTATGAGGTAAATTATTTTTAACAATAAACATATCTCTATAAATAGCAGCATTTATTGCTGTTTTAAACCCTGATTTGTTTAACAAATATTCTCCTTTAAAAAATAAAGAAGAGATATATGAGAAAGATTTTTTAGATACTCCACAATATCCTGATTTATTTGTTGATCTTAATAATCTTCTATTTTGATTATTTTTAGAATATGTTACAAATCTACAATTGCTTGGTTCATAATTGCCATTATTATTTCTTCTATCTATACATAATTTTTCTTTATACCCATTATCTATAGACCAATCATAAAAACATTTAAAATCATTTCGCCATTCATCACAAATGCTAATCCCCTTTCCACCATAATCTTTGTATTGTTTCACATTTTTATTATAACATCTTTGAGTTATTGATTTCCAAACTTCATAAAGTTTTGTCTTTGACAGACCATGCTTTGTATTTACTAAAGATGCTTTTTCTTTTTGTAAACATCCACATGATTTAATATGTCCAGATTTAACTTCTTTATAAATTATTTCTTTTTCATTACCACAATCACATTTCCAATTAACAAAAACTCTTGTACTTCCATAAACTTTTTTTTCTAAATAAGGATAATGGAGTCAACCTATTAATTTTTTTTAAAAAGAATAATCTTATCTCTTTTAATGAATGTATTTAGTTTTACTGCCATCTATTTACTATCCTTCTCATCAAATTCTATCTGGAAAATTGCTTTATAAACATGAACAATCTTTTTAAAACATTTTATTCTATTTGGAATTTTATCTGAAAGCTCATCAATTAAACGCCAAATACATTCATGCTTAATGGATATAGTGGTTCCATCCATACCACCCATTAATCTTTGATCTTTAACAAGTTGCCAGATATCATAAGCAACTTTATTTTCATTGAATAGAGGATTTATACAGTCAATACACAAAGGGGTTTCATTTTTCAACTTATGGATACCTATACAAGATTCACAACCACCATTATTAGATATCTCTCTAACTCTCTTTGTGTATTGAATTAGTTTCCCAATTCTTCCTCTTCAATCTCTAAACTTGCTTTTTCAAGTTTCTCCATGCATTTTGAAATCCAAGTAGAAAATTTAGGCGATCCATACATCATTTTCTTTTTATTATCAAGATTGCATTCAATACTTTGATCTTCATTAGTGATTAAATACCAACTCTCAATTTGATAATCAAAAACCAATTCATTAAAAGCCATCAAAGCATCAGAAGAGATATTTAAATCATCAACCCTTTCCATTCTTTTAGACATAGGATTAATTATATGTTTAGCTTTTGATTTAATTCCAGTTTCTTTCCTAAAGTTATTCATTTCAGGGTCAGGAACAAGCCTTAAATTAACATATTCTTTTTTCTCTTTTCCCCAATAGTAACGAACTGATTCGTTTAAATTTTCAATATCAAAAGGCATAATCTTTTCCCCTGTTTAAAGTAAGGAGCAAGGTTTTTCACTTGCTCCAAATATAATACTTATTTTTAATTAAATAAGTTCTAATTTTCCAGATACCTTGAGACTAAAACTTGCAGTCATCAATGCTGATTTATCTGCTCCAATCTCCCAATCCGTAACCAACATGTAACTTGCAGGGCCTGTAGTAGTTGGAATCCAATAACTTGTAGAGTCAATATACAGCCTAACATCAGTCAATTCAGTAGAATCTTCATTCGCTGTTCTTAATGCATCCTGACCAGTTGTATCTGCTGGATCATACAAACCATTGAATGTAATTGTACCACCATCCAATAAACCTGTTTTAAACTGTTTCCAATCGTCACCAAATGCTGTAGATTCCAATAAATCTGTTGAAACTCCAGGCATTGACCAAGTTCCCATTAATTGTATTAGATTTGTACCTAATTTAATACTGCATAACCTTCCTGATTTTGCTGCCATAACTAATCCTCCTTATCGTATTTCAATTTCAATTTATTTATATGTCTATATAAAAGATACAAATTATAATCAACCTCTACAGTTGTCATATGTTTTATATCTAAACTAGTATCTACATATATCTTATATCCATTCTCTTTCATTTTTTGGCAAAAATTAACATCTTCGCCAATATCTTTATTTTCATCTGTTTTGCCAAATTCAAACCAAGGCTGTTCTATTTTTTTAAATACTTCAATATCATATAAAATACATCCACAACCTGTTGCATCAACTTCTATAACCTTTCCACTTTCTATTTCTTTGTCATTAACTAATGTATATTTTCCAGGTATTCCTCTGAAGCAAAGATGATCAAATGGTGGATATCTTCTATGAACTTTTCCACCACAAACTTTATATTTTTCATCACTTAAAACAAACCCAAGTAATTTCTCTATTGTTTCTGGATCATATACCTGATCTGTATCCATCATTATAATATGAGTACATTCACTTTCTAATGCTTGTTTAACTAATTCATTTCTTACAGAGTCAATCGGGCCTGGATTTATTGGCCTTAAATAAATATATGGTGGTTTTGACATTAAATTCCACGAATCAAAAAACCTAGAATGTATCTTTTCATCTGTGAGTGGAAGGGCAATCCCCAATTTGAAATTTTCATTATTCATTTATATTCCCCAATATAATTATTAAATTAAATACTTAAATACAATAACAAAAAAAATATAAAGTGTTATTATTCTTATCTTATCGGCATAATTGATAAAAAGTTAAATTTTAGATGGTTTGTATATTACTCTTTCCAATTATTTTTTAATCTTTTTATAAATAAATTGTAATCCATATTTACATATTTTTGTGAATATACCTTTTTATAATCTTTATCCATCAACCCCATATTTTTCTGAACCATTGGATGATCATGATATAATTTAGCTTTTTCTGCATATTTATATCTATTAATACTTTTACATCTAACTATAAGTTCATTATCACAATAGCAATGTTTATATCCAGTATGAAAAAATTCTCCATCTAAATATCTTAATAGCTTTTTATGTCCCATCCAATGACTTGCATGAGTTTCACCGCTATTGTAAGAATCATCAAAACCAACCAACCCCCAACCGCCTTCAAATTCATTCATTTTTACTAAAGCTTCACTTAACATATTCTCATTGGGAACTGTGTCATCACCAATAAATACAATGTAATCATTCCTTGATTTACTAACTAAATGCTTTAAAGATAACGGACATCCAATTCTTTCCTTATCATGATATAATAAAACTTCAAAATTTTCTATATTTTTCTGATTTTGCAATGCTTCAATACAAAATTTAAGTTTTTCTTTTCTTATATATGGAATACATACAGAAATCATATTTTTCCCCTTTATTCAACTAAATATCCTTTCATTAATCTTCCCCAAATCTTTTATTCAAAAATAAAAGCAGTTTTTTATTATATTCTTTAGCTAACTTAATACCTTCCTTTTTAGTCATGTCTCCACGTTTTTCTAAAGACATTCCTACCTTTTCTGGATTTCTAAATAAAGCAACAATTATTGGATCATTTAGTAAATCATAATATCTTTCAATAGTTAAAATAGTTCTAGGATCTTTCCATCCCCATAATGGATTAATATCTTTCTTTTCAATTAATGATTTCATATTTAGATTTTTAATAGGAGTATTAACATCTTTCCAATTATCACCATTCATTAAATGAATATTGGTATATAAAAAATCTAAATCTTCAAAATGGCCTTCAGGATTATCAGCAAGACCACTTAATAAATTTTCCCCCATATTAACACCAGCATTATTCAATCCTTTTGCAACAAGGCTTGATGCAGATCTATGCATTGATAAAATGATAAATGTTTTATTGTCTTTTCCCATATACACTCCCCATTAAAATTAATAATCTATTAATTATAAACACTTGTCTTATATATGTCAAGTCCCTTGTAATGAGACATCATATCTAATATAATAAAGATATATTCTATCATCATTATTCCATTCAGGGCCAACAACTGTTAATCTTTTCATTTCAATATTTGTATATCCAGTAATAGTCAATATTGCATTGTCATATAAGGCTTTTAAATCTTCAAGGATATTTCCTGCTTCAGTTGGTGATTCAGATTTAGAAACTATTGTAAATTGAATAGTAAAATCTTCAAATTTATCTGTAGACTCAGTATAATCAAAAAAGGAATCATGTGTTCCAACAATAAGGTTTAAAACTACATATGGTTCAGATGCACAACTTGGTTTTTTACCAAAAAATTGTTGACCAGAAATAGAAGTATTGTAATCACTTACTTCTTGAGATTTTAGCCACAACCCTTCCAATAATAAATTCATTTCAACATCCCTCATGTGTATGATGTTCTTTACACACTAATATTTGATGACTCATATCATCTGCCATAGAGATATCTTTTGATATCATTATATTATGGTGAATATATAAATCTGATTTTTTACCACATTTTTCACAGAAATTAAATCCATATTTATCTATTTGATTTTCTAATAATGCTTGTCTATTAACTTTTTGATTGCAACGTGATTTATTATATTTATTAATTAAAGACTGATCTTTCCATTTATTATATATACTACATTTCTGTTTACACTTATCAGAACAATACAAATTAGATTCTCCAGATGATTGTCCTAATAAACTTTGAACTCTATTTTGAACTTGTAAATTTGTTGGATTGAAGTATTTCCTACATTTCTTACATTTAACTAATAAGATACCATTTTTTCCTTCTATTGGAGATTCATCAACAGTTAATTTATTTTTCAATGCTTTGTATTTTGCTTTTAATGATCTATATTCTTTATGAAAATTATTTATTTTTTCTCTATTGTTATCTCTATATTTTTTACCTTTTAATTTTATTTTCTCTTTATTGTTTTTACGATAATTAAAACCACTTAGATTAATTTTATCTTTGTTATCAATATAATTTTTTTTATGCCAATCACTTATTTTTTTCTTATTATCACTTCTATATTTTTTATGATATTCATCCATTTTTTCTTTATTTTTAGTTGTATATTTCTTACTACTTTTTTTTAATTTTTCTTTGTTATTTATAGAATATTCTTTATTTCTTTTTTTTACACATTCTCTACACCAAGGATGTCTACCATCTTTCTTTTGTCTATCTTTAGGAAATTTATTAATATCATCTTCAAGACCACATTTAGTACATATTTTTAACAAGCTATTCATAATCTAAATTTCCTTAAAAAATCATTGAGTTTGAAAAATTCATAAGCAACAGTCATAAAAGGTCTTGGAGCTAAATTATTTGGAGAATATCCAAACTCTAATGCTTTTGCACCTGGATGATTAGTTCCAACCGCTCCAGTTTTTACAAATCTTCCACCACCTGGACTTTTAACTCCTTCATTTAACCCTCTTCTTGCACCACCAGAAGCACCAAATGAAGTATCCCATGAAATAGAATCTTTCAATGCTCCAGTATCAATATTTGGTGCTGATCCAGGTTTAGAACTCCAATGTGTTTGAGTTGGGTTTTTCTTTGATCTGTATGGAAGATGTTGACCAGCATTGCTACCACCCATCATATCTTTTAAATCATTTGACAAAGCAATACAACCAGCCTTGATAATTCTTTTTGAAGCTTTATCAATCTTTGAATCAATATCTTTATCAAACCAAACAGCTTTTGCCATTAGCAACCACTCCCACTTCCACTATCTTCATATTTTTCTAAATGGAAAATTGTAATATTCTTTTTTTCACCAGGATTACTTATAAAAACTATTTCATATACCTTACTATTGTAATAAAATCTAAAACTTTCATCTACATATAAATCTCTCATGTTTTTTACTGAGAAATAATGATTAGAAGATACCTTTTCAGAATGATTAGAAAAAAGCTCTTTAGCTTTTCTATTCATAAATACTCCTTTCAATTCTCTAACATCTATCCATGAGTCAGTAAAACCACCCATTCCATCCGACACTTTGGAATTTGATTGAAGCATCAGTCTGATACGTGGGCCTATCATAATTATACCAACATTCTTTTATATTTACTAAGAATCATTCTTACTTCTTTTCCCATTGGATCTTTTTCAAAAGTACCCCAAAGATTTTCTGCTCTATATTCAGCAACACCAATTGTTTCCTCTTCTTTTTTATTATAAATATATTTAGTAAATATTTTTATAGCTAATTTTAAATCTTCAGGCATTGTTGTTGATGTATAACCAGCAGTATAATCTATATAAATATTATTAAATCCACTAGGCCAACCAGAATTCTTTTTAAGAACAGCAGTACTTAGATCAGCAGAAAAATTATCTTCTGCATCATCTGGCATTTTTAAATCAACCCAATTATTATTTATTGCAGATAATCCAACTGATTCAATTAAATCTGCTGATCTATAACTTCCATATGAAGAATTCAATAATTCAGCAGACCATCCAGAAATTGCATT
Source organism: Lutibacter sp. (assembly GCF_013139515.1). GTDB lineage: Bacteria > Bacteroidota > Bacteroidia > Flavobacteriales > Flavobacteriaceae > Lutibacter. The sequence goes on along the minus strand of NZ_WTAR01000030.1, from coordinate 55,114 downwards.
GATTGCATTGATTATTGCTGTCATTGTTGTATTTGCTACAAATGTGACAGAAGTATCTGCCACTCCATCTTTTACAAGTCTAAGACCAGTAGAAACTACTGATACAGAAGCACTAGAAGTAGTGTTTGTGTTTTTAACCTTTACTGCCCCTATATTTCCAATAGACACTCTATCAACAGCGGTTAGTGGATAATCATCAAGTATTAAAATAGATCTTCCATTGCCACAATATTTTTTTCTTGTATAAGATGTTGATTCAAAAGTTCTATTACAATAATTTGAAACAAATGATTCAACAGAATCATGCGTTGGAGAAACAAATTCATACTCAGAATCATCTATATCACCAATAAATGTTCTCATTTCACTTGGTGTAACAATCATTATCTATCCTCCACATATACTCTATTATAATCAAATTCTAATATTGCTCCATTATCCAATGTCAACACAAAAGTTAAATGATACCAATTAACTCCATTAGTTGATGGATAAGTCATATCAACAGTAACTACATTTGAACCAACAGATGAATTAGCAACAATTTCTGAATCTGCAACACCTGTTTCGGCAATATGCGCTGTAACAACAGCAGTACTAACATTAGTTCCAAATGGCAATGCTCCATCATTTGCTGTTGCGCTTGAATTTACAGTAAATGTGAATGAATAAGGAACATCTTTAGAATTTGTTTGTAAAATTATATCCCTTGTTCCCTGGAAATTATCTAATGCCATATCTATACCTTTATTTCATAATTATTAGGGGTGATTATTACTTGACCATCACTTGTTAAATAAAATCTAAAATGTTTTGTTACTATGCAATTTAGATATTCAGAAAGTTTAAATTGATTTGATTGTTTTAAAAAACCCCTTCCAAATCTTCTTTGAAAATAATTCCCATTAAAAGTATCTATAATTAATTCATGTTGTTTAAGAAATGGAGAATTAGGAATAAACGATACTTTGTGAATTCTTTTCTTATTCAACCCCTTCCATGAATTTTCAGAACCATCAGAGTTATACTGCTCAAGTTTTTCACCATCTAATGTTTCTATTATCCAATTATAAGACTTATTCCTTTCCATTATAAGCCTCATACGTTTCTTTTGTAATTGCCATATCTCCAACATGTCCAATATCAACAGTTATATCACAGAAAATTTTAAAATTAGTTTTTTTAGCAATTTTAAGACAGAATGATAAATCTTCTCCTAGTTGATCCCCATTATCTAACTGGATCATATTAAATGGATATCCATTTGCTTTTACAAACTTTTCATTATGCATTACTTTCAAAACTTGATGTTTAATACATAAAACTCCAGTTCCTGTTGCGATACATTCAATTATATCACCTTCAAATTCATTTGGTAATTTTCTTGAAAATCCAAATTTTTCATCATCAAAATCTTTATAGATTATTGGAAAGTATGGTTCTCTTCTTGAGTAGCAAAGACCACCAATTATATCTTTTTCAGATTCGACAATCTTTTCTATATCTTCAGGGTTAAATGTCATATCAGAATCAATAAATAATAAATCACATTCTGATTCATAAGCAATTTTTGATAAATGATTTCTTTGTGCTGATATTAAAGACCCTTCATTAAATCTAATATCAACAGAATAGCCTTTTTCAGTTAAATAAATACTAGATTTGAATAATGATAAAGCAAATCTAGTATTTATTTCTCCACTTGTCGGAACACCTATTAAAATCTTTTTCCCCATAATTACCCCCTAAATTAATAAATTGTCAACATAACTTTCTAGCATTAATTTATATTTTTCGTAATGATGTTTATTATCTGCCCTTGGATGACATTTATTGCAAAGAGTAACACAATTATTTTTATCAAATCTTATATTCTCATTTTCAACCCAAGGAATAATGTGATGACAACAAAGCATTTCTTTTCTCCCACACAAAACACATTCTTTATCTCGTTTTATTATTTCTTTTCTAAATTTTTTATCTTTGTTTGTATTAATGCCTTTCTGATTATTTCCAACTCCATATAATAACCCTACTTTTCCACCTTGCCAATTTGGATTATCTTCACCAAACAAACCTTTACCATAATTTGGATTATTTTTTCCACTAACATCTGCATGATTTTCTCTCATTTTTTGTTTAGAAGATTCTGACATTTTCTTTCCTCTCCAACCATGCCCTTTTAAATATCCTTCAATTTTCCCCTTTTTTTTATCCTTTGCTGATCTATTAGTTATAAATCCACCACATCCACATGCACATTTAGTATCCGATTCTTGTTTTTGCCAATGATAAAATCCACCTTCTCTTCTTTGAATCTTCATAATGCCTCCAAGCATAAATTAATATTAACTATCAATATAATACTTATCGGCATTATGTCAACATACTTAAATGTCAACTCTCGTCATAACTCACTGTGAGGGCCTCTGCTGAAACCGCACCAGCACCAGCAGTTGAAGCAACCGCCATTTGTAATCTTAAAACATCACCTACATATCCAGTTTCTGTTGTTGCATGTGGCCCTGTATTAATTGCATCCATATTAATTGCATTTCCACTTGTTATTGTAAACAAATCAGTTCCTGCAATTGTAGTATCTATTTGAGTAACAAAAGTTGTATGAAGATCATATTCTACAGAAATTCCAGTTCCCATACCATTTGTACCATCAGAATATGCCTGAATATTATCAATATCAACTGATGGAGCAGATGAAACATAAACTTTCAACTGTTTTGTGTACGAATAATCAGATCCAGCAACTGGAATCTGAATCCTATCATTTGTATCAACAGTGGTATTATCTGCTGATTTGAATCTTACGGTATCTGTTGTTTTATCAACACCTGTATTTGTATTTGTAATTTCATGTATTTGAACAACTGCTGCCATATCTAATCCCTCCTATGTTTTTGAAATAAAATTATATGTTTTACTTATCCCAACAAAATTGTATGTTCTGCTTACAGCAATAAAATTATATTTAATTTGATTAAGTAAATATAATATAGCATCAATATTTAATGTTATTTCTGTTCCACCAAACAATACAACATCTAAAGATAATATTTTAGAAAAAGAACTTTTAAATATTGCGTCTAAAGATAATGTTTTTGTAAATAAATTAACTAAAGAAGCATCTATACTTAATGAATTTGTTTCTTCTTTGGTTAAAAATGAATCTATATTTAATGAAGCTGTTTCAGCAACTTTCAAAAGAATTGCACCAAGAAAAACTTCTGAACTTCTTGACACTTGTAAAATTGCATCTAAATCTGTTGCTTTAACTCCAGTTATGTTTAAAATTGCATCTAAATTTGCTGTAAATATTATATCAGATTTATTTAAAATTGCATCTAAATAAGTTTCATGACCGCTAAATGCTGCATCAAATAAAATTGCATCTAAATATGTTGAACTTTCTATTCCTACTGACTGTAAATAAGAATCAATACTAGTTGAACTTTCTATTCCTACTGACTGTAAATAAGAATCAATACTAGTTATTTTAGTTAAATCTGCAATTTGAAGAAGAGAATCAAGACTTACACTTACCTCAAATTGTTTTTGTAAAAAACTATCTATATTTGCAAATATTTCTGATCCACCAAACAAAACAGCATCTAAAAATGCTTGTTTACCAATATCTGTTTTTAACAATAAAGCATTTAAAACTGTTGATTTTTCTATTCCAGATTTGCTTAATAAAGAGTCTAAATTAGTTGAAACAGTATTTTCTAGTGTTAATAAAGCATCAGCGGAAAGAAACTTAGTTAAATTAATTGATTGCAATATACTATCTAAACTAGTTAATGAAGTATTTCCAGTTTTCGTAAGTATTGAATCAAGGTTGGCAGTTATTGTTATTGATGCAGGGCCACCACTAATAGATTCAGTACTATCTAAAGATATAACTTCTCCAGCAGAAACAGTTAAACCAGTAATAAGATAATTCCCATCTGGTAATACTGTTATTTGAATATCTGTTCCTAATGCTTGAGTTGCCATAAAATTTAATTAACTCATTATCTTTATGATTAGTTTTCCAATATCACTTGCATGTCCTGTTGCCATTAGAATACAGAAACAACCAGCTATTGCATACCACATTTTTTTATGAGCTTTTTTATTTTCAACATCTCTATTTGAAATTGTTTTTTGTATATTGTTAAATTCTTTTGTTCCTTCTCTTAATTGAAATGCTGTTTCTTTAACAGACTCCAAACACTCTTTTGCTTCTAATCTCATTTCTATAAAACTTTCTTTTAATTGAACCATTTCAAAATTTATTAATTTAAATTCACCCCTCGTTGATTCAGCTAACCTAACAACACTTTTACAAGGGCAATCATCAACACTTTCATTTTCTTTTAAAATCTCATCCATTGATATATTTTCCCTTAATACTTATTTGAAAGTAATCTTGAGTCCCAATTACCATTATAAACAACATTCCAATTTTCACCTCTGAATACAGCATCTTCAATCATATCAGGACTAACACCATACCACTTACTGTATTTCTTACCTTTTCTTATTAAATCAGAATCTATACCAGATTTTAATAAGAATTGTGCTACTAATTCAGAACATACAGGCCAATCTGTTCTTATTGCAGATATTCCAAAAAGAATAAAGAATAATCTATGCAAAGGATAAAACATCCCTTCATTATCAAGAGCTTCACCAATACCTTTTTTAAATTTCCAATCTTCCATATCTTTATGTCTTGCAATAAGAACAGGAACATTTTCATATTTAGATATATGGTTTGCTCCTATTTTTAATGAAGATTCAAATATATTTCCACATTCATCTAATACAATTGCAGCATGTGAAAAATTAACTATATCAGTTTCACAATCAATCATATTTTGAGTTCTAATGATTGCATTACCCAACCATCCATGAACTAATGTTAAAAGTATATCTCCAGGCTTTAATTTTATATTCATTATATTATCCATTTACTATTGGAGGTTCATATAGAAAAGTTACAAAATATACAATATTTGATACTTGATCTGATGCATCATCATTATTATAAAATTCTATTTTTCCACCATTATCAATTATCATTGGTCTAATTGATACATCATGTGAGTGTTTTTGTTCTGGATGTTCTTCATGATCAACAACAGTATCGGTTACTTGCATATCTTTATTTTCAATAAATACATATAAGTCAGAATCCCCATTAGGTTCAGCGTCAAACCTCCATCCAGCTTCAATTACATAAACAGATTGTGTTGACATTATAGTAAACATTATATCTGAATATGGGCCTATTGCATTAATAACAGAAGCTTCATTTGCTGTAGTAAAAGAATATCCGTTATTATAATATTGAGTATTAAAAGAAGTGTCAGGGCCATACACACTCACATTGGTATCTATATAATAAAGTTCAATTAAATAATAATTATCAGTTATTAGTGGTTCGTTATCTGGTACATTTTTATCAAGTGCTGCATTAAACATATGAGCATGATATAATCTTTTTCCTCCAACCAAAGGTAATGAAAAAGATGAAGTAAGAGTTTTACCTAATCTGGTGTATTGGGTGCCATCATCAATAGAGGTAACTCCATCTATAGGAAGAGTATTACCCATGTTCCATAATTTAATACCAAGTTCACCAGGAGCAGGGGTAGCAATTAAATTATCAATATAAACTGTTGCTCCATTCTTTTTTCTAATTATTCTAAACCCAATAGTTAATATATTTGTAGTATCAGTAGTTTCAGCTTGATCTTCAATCATATTTGATTCAAGAACATCAAAATGAGTCCATGAATTGGTTATATTAATAACAAGAGGAAAACTTTTACTATTAGTTCCATCACTAATAAATACAGACACTTCTGCCCCTAATACCCCAAATACAACATCTTGATAAAAATCAAATGATCCTGTATAATCTGTATAATCTGATGGTGCGCTTAATACCCATTCATCACCAGTAGTGGTTAAAGGCAAGGCCATTGCTTGATCACCAGTTTTAACTATTGATGTTGAAATAACTGCTGGATTTGTTATTTCAACCCAAGAAGTTTGAAGTTCACCATCATTTGAATATGTTTCAAAAGTATCAATAGTTTGTGCTTCTGCTGATTCAATAGTAAGGAGCAATGCAGATATATTATCTTTTGATGCTTTAAATATTTGCCCAACTATATTACCATTTGTGACAACACCTTGAATCTCCCTAGAACTTTCAACATGTTCATTACCAATTCTTGGATAAATTACAAACTTATTTAATTGACCTTTATTTACAAGTGACTTTATTGTATTTGTTGTTGTTCGTGAATATTCAATAGGAACATAACCACCATATACTGGAAATGGATTATCACTATTTATAAAATCACCAGTTCCATTTCCTAGATTTACAAGTTTAGGAGTCCAAGCACTAGAACCATCAAATACATATGTCACACCAGTATCTAATTCATACCATTCAGAACCAGCAAGAATACGGATTACTGATCCTACCTGAATTGGAGATGATGGTTTAGTATCAGTAGATAAACCTATATATCTTTTTATAGTAGTTTCTTGTACCATTTTGTCCTAAAAAAAATATAAAAAAAAGGGAAAAGGAATATTTCAAACCCTTTCCCTTAATTAATTAATATTAAAATTTATCTATTAATTAAAAAACTCAATAAATCCTATCATTGCAATTATATCTGAATTTGCATTTGAAGCATCCCAATGGCCTGTTACATTTAAGCTACCATCTGCTGTTAAATTAGCAGTAACTCCAGCGGCAGCAGTATCTGCGGCAAACATCAATGGTGTTCCTTGCTCTATATCAATCCTAGAAGAAGCTACTATCTTACCAGTTGCTCCAGTAGTATGAATTCTACCCAAACACTCATATTTAAATTGTTTATCATCTTCAGCAGCTAAAGTTACTGTGGCTAAAGCAAGGATATCAGTTGTTCCATATCTCAAAGTTAGAGTAATATCTGATCCAGCATTTGCTGAAATTTCACCAGCTAAAGTGACTCTAAACCCCATAGTTGTTGCATCAAATGTATTGCCATAAATAGTTTCTGAAACTAGAACAGTTTCAGTTGTTGAACTTACAATTTGCTGATTAGTAGAAATAGTTCCACCAGAAAGCATTTGAGCATCACTAGAAAATACTTGTTTACCATTTTTAAACTTACACTTTGTTCCCATAATATTCCTCCTTAATTTAGAATATTCACAATCGTTAAAATAACGATGCTAGTTACATTTTATTTATCGAATATAAAGAATTACTTCTCCACCATTTGAATTACCCGCATTGGTAATATTAAGTGTTAAAGTTGTAGAAACTACAGCGCCAAGTCCATCAGTAACATTATCTTTTTGAACTGCTCCTGTATTTACTAAATTTGCACCATTACCAATTAAAACATCTATTCCATCTGAATCAGTAATTGTTACATCATATAGATTTGTGGGTTGTGTTCCACCACTATCTGGAATAAATACTGCTCTTTCAATCATTCCAGTATATGATTTTTCTGATGGAATTGCATTGACAGTGCCTAAAGCAACATCAGACACCCATGTCATTGAAAGTTTTTTAACTGAAGTATGAGTTGTTTCACTAAAAGTTATTGATCCAGCCATATGTCACCTATTTCTTTGTTTTTTTAGGTCTACCAGATTTTTTCTTTTGTGGTGAAACCATCATTTTGTTTTTTTCAGGTTTTTCAACTGATTTGGATATATCTTTATCAGTTTTATCAACTTTTTTCTTATCTACAATGATATCAACAGTTCCACGTTCATTTAACATAGTTGCATTATCTTCATACATAAGTATTGTTGATCCAGCAGGATTCCCCATCCAATCAAAATTAAATTTTACTTTTACTTGATCCATAATTTCCCCTTATAAAAAACTAAGGGTGTATATTTCAACACCCTTAATCAATTACTTTATACAATTGCAGTTTGTTTTACTTCATGCATATAACGTGCATTAGAAAGAATGCATATGATGTTTCCAGTTACAGCACCATTAACAAGCTCAAGAGCTTTTAGACGTACAAATTTATCAGTTCCACTAAGTTCAGAAGCATTTACTTCAAATGCATAAGTAGCTCCAGCACCAGCAGTTGTTGCAAAACTAGCTTGAGATGTTCTATCACTCCAAACATCACTTGTTGTAGATTTCCAAGCATCAAAAGTAATAGCTGTTGCTGTTGATGCTGAAACATCATCACAACTTTCAATAGTGATTGTACCAGTTCCAGTTGCTCCTGCTCCTAATTGCATAATAAATGTTGCACGATCATAATTTGACAAATTAACAATGTCGGTAATAGCTGATGTTCCAACATCAAAAAAATCATCAGCTATTGATAAAGCAGGAAGTGCATTTACTACATGAATATTCTGAAAAAATCTATCTTTCATATTAAATCCTCCATAAGAATTTTTAAATTATATATTTATACCCCTTTTAAAAAGATTGGATGGAAATGAAGTGGGGATTCTTCACTTTCAGCGATCAACCTATCCATCCAAATTTAAAAACCTATTATGTTCTAGCTGCTAATCCAATAAAAGGACTAAGAGTAGTTGAACTCTCAGCAGGAGTCAAGGCTGAAGGCCACCAAGATTGTCCAGCCATATATACAGTCCATTTAAAAGTTTCCTGGTCTGTATCAAATTTGAAATGGAGAGAAGAGTCAAATTTACTCCCTTCATTTCCAGCCAACATACCAAGCAAATACTGACTCATATCGGCAAGAACTATATCACCTTCATCACCAACAGTTTTTGCGTGATGATTCCAGACAATCGGTAAACCCATGAGTGTATCAAAAGGTTTTCCTGAAGCTCCCCCTGCTGGCATATAAACAGCAACGCCACCTGTACCGACAGCAAGACTCATAGAAGCTAACTGTGGAAGTGTATCAGGATTGCAGACCCAAACAGCACTAGATTTATCATAAAGACGAGAATACATATTAATGATATTTTCCCAAACAATAGTATCTGCTCCCTGACCAGTTTCTTTAGCCTGAGAAACAAATGCAGGAGAATTCAAAATACCTTGAGGTTGTCCAGCACCAGAACCTTTAAGGATTACACGATTCATTTCAAAGTTGAAACCATCAGTGAAACCTCTCTGAAGCAAATTTGTAATAGACATAGGGGAGAATTTGATGATTTCATCAGAAACATATGCCATACCAGCAAGTTTATTAAGGTTAAGGTTTACATAACCAAACTTAACATTTTTAGCTGTTCGGGTTTCTTCTTCATCAGTCCACAACCATTGAACATTACCATAAACAAGACCACCTGATTTATCAAAACCATTAACGTATGGAATACGAACAGAACTTGACTGCATAGGAATTCTTGTTGATCTTCCCATAAGTTCATTTTTCTCTTCAGCAGCTACGAGAAGATTTGTACGGAACTCTTCAGGTACAAGATAACCACCAGCTTCACCATCAGTCACATTCTGTGATGGTGTTCCAGCAGCTTTTGAAGTTACAACTTCATCCCAATTACCAAGCTCTTTGGAAATCTTACGATGACCAGAACGAGCAGCATTAGCAACATCTACTGCAAAATGAGAAAGTGATTTAAAACCAGCTTTAGGATCTTTCTCTGCTTCACCTTCCAAGCCAACTTTAATTTTACTTGTAAAATCTTCTGCAAATTTATTAAGTTTTTCATCAATATCAGTTGCAAGTTTTTCGTTATGCCCTTCCATTGCAGTTTCAATAGCTTTTTCTGCAACTTCGCCAATAGTTTTAGTAAGATCTTCCATAGTCATTTTATTTTTAGCTTCTTCGCCCATATTAAACTCCTTTATAAGTTTTTAATTAAATACTTAAATTGATCAATAAAAAAATCTACCTAATGTCTCTAAACATCTCTAGTAAATTAAAATATTTGACCTTTAAATTTCATTAACCTTTCTTTTAAAATATTAGTTGAAGATTCTTTATTTTTTTCAACAGCATCTAAAATAGTTTTTTGTACTGTTTTTGAAATATCTTCAATATTAAATTCAACTTCTTTTTCTACAATTTCTAAAGTTTTTTCTTCTACTTCTTCAAGTTCAAGAATTTTTTCTTCAAGTGGAACAGGCAATCTCTTATTAATATCATTTTTAAGATCATCAATTGAATCAATAAGAGTTTTATTTAACTCATTCATTTCTTTCTTATCGGTAACTTCCTCAAATAACTTAAATTTTTCGGTTATTTGATCATCAATGTATTCTTTTAAAATATCTGACAGTTCATCTAAAGTATCAATTTTTTTAAATTCATCACAATCACCTTCACAATCATCACCACAATCACAAACACCAAATTTCTCTTCAAGATCAATAGTATCATCCCTTACTATGAAATCAGCATCATTAATATCCTTATGTTCATTAGTCCATGTTTCAGCTTTTGTAACATCCCACATTCCTTTGTCAAACATATATTTTTGAACTCTTGTATTTCCACCTTCAATCAATGAACCAATAATAGCTTTAATTCCCTTATCTTCAGAAATATTAATACTTCTTAATGATTCTGTTTCAAAAAGTGATGCTTCAATTAAAACCATATGAATATATTCATCATCAATACCATCCTCTACAATATCATCAACTTCATCATCGACTTCAATAGTAATGGTTGTTTTCTTTTCTTTATTATCTTCATCAATTAGGATTTTTTCACCAGTTTCTGGATCAATTTTTCCAACAATTTTTGGTTTAATATCTTCATCATCAATTGTTTTAGTTATTTCAATATATTTTTCAGAAGATTTAATTTCTGCTGCAAATTTAATTAATTCATCGGATTTAAAATCAGTATCAATAAATGATTTAAATGACCTAATTATATTTGCATCCTGGTTTGCAGGAATAGTTACACAAGATAATTCATAAAGCTCACATTCTGTATAAACAGTATGAGGGACTTTACCATTCTTATCAGCATATTTTTGTTCTTTTTCATTATCGTATCTCTCTAATGCACGAAATCCAACAGAAAATGAGTTCATCATTCCAGTTGAATATAATTTATATAATTCATTGCCAGTATCTGTATCGGCAAATTGAATTTTAAAGATCAATCCTTTAGAATCAACTTTCTGCCACATAGATTTACCAACAGGTAGGGAATAATAATCATGATTTAATAGAATTACTGGATTTTTTCTATAATCTTCCATCCCTTTTTCAGTCCAAGCTGATGCAAGAATCATCTCTCCATGACGATCAACTGTTTCAGTGCTTGCATAGCAAACAACACTTCTTTCTTCATCATTTACTTCCTTCTTTTCAGCTACGACAAAAACCTTTTTATTTTCTACCATTACATCCTCCATTATATTCACATTGAATTAATCCATAATTTCCACGATTCTCATATAAACTTTTATTTGTTATAGACTCGCAATAATTAATACCATCAAAACATAGATCTGTTTTATCTTCAAATTTATATTTAGGGCAATTGTTAAAAAAAATAGGTTTAATTCCAGTTTCATAATTTCTAACTTTAACTAAATATGTCATTTTTTCCTTTTTAAATTTTGGATGCAGGGATCAGAATTGAACTGATGAAGCACTTGCTTATGAGACAAGACCGGAATACCAACATCCTCCCTGCAATATTTTATTTATCATACTTTAATGGATAATGTGACAATCTTGCTTCATTACCACTTTTTTTATTCCATATATATGCTTCAGCAGAACGAAGTCCACTATACCCTTTCTTTTTATGCCAAGAATCAGTAGATGCAAGGGAAGGTAATATTCTTTCTCTTATACCATTTTGTTCTGTTGCATAATCATATGATTTTGTTGCTTTATGATGCAAATGTCCGGTATGCCACTCTCTAAATTTTGAAACTGACCACATTTTAGGAACTTCAGTTGCCATAATTATTGGTAGTGTCCCTTTTACCTCATCACTTCCATGTGTAAATCCAATAAGACAATCACCCCAATCCCAATACTTTCTTGGAGTTGGAGTATTATCAACAGTTACATTTTTAGAAAGTCTATACCAAGATTCTAAAGAATCTCCAAGATAAAAAGATCTTTCTTCATCATGATTTCCAGGGATTACAACCAATTTAACAGGAGCAAGCTTGCTCAATACATCAACACCTGAAACAACCATTCTTCTTCCATATATAAATGTTTTTTGCCACCTACAATCTTCATCTTGATATGTATTGTTTGCAGTTATATTTAATTTTGAATTTACATTAAAAAAATCAGATCCAATTGGAAAAATAATCTCTTCAGGAGAAAATGGTTTTATTTTATTATATAAATCATATACAGCATCCATAAACATTTCTTCTGCAATTTTTATATCATAATTTGCCCCTGTTTCTTTTGACCAACACAATGATCCAAAATGTAAATCGTGAATTGCAATCTCAGCAGCATTACCAGTTTTAGCTATATCATATTTAATATCTTTATAAACTGGAGAATATTTTGTTGAGTAATCTTTAAATTCTTTTTTAATATCCTCTATTGTTAGTTTATTATCCTTTTCAGATAACCAAACTTTTACTTGGAAACTTTTATTAGTAGCAGATCCCCATGAATTAATAACATGCTTTTTAATATCCCAAATATTAAGATCAATCTTACAATAATGAATTAATTCTTTTAATGTTCTTATTTTATGTGAAGATGTTATTACTTGTCTATTTGGCCCTATATTAATATCTTCGACCTTTGTATCTTTATTTAAATCAGGGGTATTTGATTTTAAAAGATCTTTAAAGACAGGATTGTTAAAAGCTTTGTCTAAAAATCTTCTAAATGTTGTTCTAGGCATTCCAATTGATTCTGCTGCCTTAAATTTGTTTCTATTGTAATTAAGAAATGCCTCAACTACTTTTTTTTGCTTTTGATTCTTTAAAATGTCGGACAAAATACTTCCCCTTTTATTTAAGTAATTCTTTTATCTTGTCAATATCACTGATAACATTATTATCTTCAGAATCTCCAGCAATCAATCTTTCAATTGTTGTCATATTTACAGGAACTAAAGGAGTATCATATTCAGGGCCAAATGGTTCTAAATTAATACCTTTTCTAGCTTCATTAATAGATTCAATTCCAGTGAGAACATGTTTACTTCTTTGTTCAAGATCAAATATTTTATCAGTTGGAACAGGATTATCATATTTTACAAACAAACGACCATCATATCTAGGAATCAATTTCTCATTTATTTTTTCTTCTTTTCTTTTTAATCTAGGTTGGATAGTATCCTTTGCATAAATATAATATGACATTTCAGTGTTTGCACGATTAGATTCACGATCATACATACCTAAACTTTGCCCATATGCATTAGAAATTATTTCTTTTATTTTCCCTCTACCATTTATATAAGACATTTCTTTAGGAGCAAGACCAAATGGTTTATAATGAACACCATTTGAAAGTAATGGAGCTTTGCCAGCATTTTCAGTACCACTAAATGATTGGCTAATTTCACCTTTCAATCTTTCAAACTCTATATCTCCTAAGTCTTCATCTGTTTCAAAAACACCATCTAATCTTCCCATATTTTGAAATAAAGCATTTTCATAATCATTAATTGAACCATCTATCATGATCTGATCTTTAATTGCAGATAATGGTGAAAATCCATAGTAGTGACTTTTAGGATTTGGGAATTTAAAATGAATAATATCTTTTTCAGTTAATTCTACTGTTTTACTTCCTTTTATATAATTATAACCTGAAATAAATTTTGTTGGATGGGGAACTATCTTGCAATTTTGAGGAGGGATTGTCCATATCTCTCTAGGAACACCAAATTTATCTTCCACAATATACCAAAAATCATTCCCTGTAAGCTCAAGAAATAATTGTGATTTTTCCATTAAATCAAAGTTATTTGTAAATGGATTTACTTGCTTTTTTAAAGTTAAGAAAGGATGTTCTAAAACTTCTTCAAATTCGATTGCTTTTCTAATAGGTTCTATATTGCTTAAACTAGAACATTCTCTAATCTCTGCATCTACAGATTTAGAAACTTTTTTTGTATCATAACCCCTAATCTTACCAATAGTTTTATCTTTTGCAACATAAAGTCTTAAAGGGACTTGAGCGCAAGTTGTAGCATTTCTCATTGAACAAATATATGTCCAACTTTTAAATTCCTCAACCATTGAATGATAATCTTCATCAGCAAACAAACTCCTGTTGTATTGCCAAGGCCATAAAAAATTAGATAATAGATTATTCTTTCTTTTACTTCTAAGTGCTCTTTTTATTTCAAGCCCAAATATATTCATTATAATAAATTCCTTACTCTTGGATTGCCAAAATGATTGTAGAAGCACTGAATAAGACTATCTGCCGTATCTGATGATCTACCTAATTTTTGTCTAATTTTTTTCTTGTCTGTAACTTTTATCTTGCCATTTTGTGGACTTTCAAAAAATTCCATAACTAAAAGTTCTTCTCTTAATTCAGGAATATCTGGTATCATTGCTGATTGGTCTTTTTCCAACCAATCTTTAACAGCCCACCATAATTCATCTCTAAGTTTATCAAATCTTCCATGATCACACTTATGTTTAGAAGGGGTTGAAACGACTACTTTTTTAATGTTAAAATGTTTCATTTCAAGAACAGAAGATAAATGCTCTCTTGATTCATCACCACTTTGTCTTATCTTTTCTTCACATACAGGGCATTTAACATGTTTTACATTAAAGTAAGTTTTGCCACACCCTACACATTTTAAATAATGATTCCTTCTAATTTTTGGAGGAATTGCAGCACCGATTCCATCACATTCAACATTAGCTTGTATTGGCTCATCATTAGCATATATTTTTGATAGTCTAGTGGCTGACAAATCTGTATCTATCCCTCTCCACCTATCAAAACCCTTTACAAAGTTTCCATACTTCTTGCAAACACAACAACTATCGTCACCTTCATCAGCTACATCCATTCCAAAAACACCACGAACATTATCTTGTGGATTTTCACCGTATTGAGCTACATAAAGTTTCCATCTTGTAACAGCATTATCAATCCATGCTTCTGAAATCAATTGATTGCTTGATTGAGTAGGATAAATACCAAGAATTTTATATGCAAACTGTTGATCAACAATTCTTCTTGTTTCTTTTTTCAATGGTGGATATTCTTTTCCAGATCCACCAATACCAATAGCCCCAACTAAAAAATCAGGTATTTCAAAACAACTAGCATCAGGTTCTTCATCTTCTCTTAATGGTTCTGTCCATTCATGAATACGTTCTATAACCTTATCTCTACTTACTGCTCCAGGGATAAGGTTTTCACCAGATGTTACATTTGGATGATTAAAAGCAGAAAGAGTTACAACATTTGCTAATCCTTTTCTAATTAAATTATATGCATGTCCACCCCTACGTTTAGGATTGTACATAATTAATATTCTAGCACCATCACTAGACATACATCCATCTATTCCACGAAAAACTTCATCTGGAATAGCATCACCTTCATCTAATAAAAATAACAACCAATCCGCATGTTGACCAGAAAATTTAGACTCTCTTTCCTCCACTGATCCAGTAGATGAAATTGGTTTTCCCATAATGAAGTGTTTTCCACTTTCAACCTCAACATCGTCACTATCATGGATCTTAGATAAATTAATATCATCAGTTAATTTTAATGTTAGTATCTTATCTTTCTTAAATATTCTTCTATTTTTAAGAACAAAACTAACTAACTCTGACCATAACTTAGATTTAATATTTTCTTCTGGTGGGGCAGCAGTTACAACTGTTTGACTTTCTGGGAAACATTTATAATGCCAAATAGCAAGAGCAGCAGCTACGAAGGTATTATGGGTTGGTATAAAACTATCTTCAACAATAAATAAATTATCATCACTGTCAACCATAATACAAGTACACTCTTCCTCCCCTAAATATTTTATATCCGTTATATATTTTCTGCCACCAAATTTATTTTCAGTTTGTTTCTTTCTTCTTTCTTCTTTTCTTTTTATTTTAAATATTTTTTCTTTACAAAATAAAGAAAAATGAACCAAGTAATGGTCACGATGTGTAGTTTTCTTAGTTGAAATACTTTTTACAAAACCACCTAAACTTCTAATTAAAAATCTAACATCACTTGCTAGCTTGTATGAAGAACTTGAAAAAGAAGTTAAATTTTTCTTGTCTATTGTTCCATCAGTATCAAGAAGACCTCTCAGTAATTCTAATCTTTGATTGATAGATCCATATTTATATTCTTCAGGAATATATTTTTCATAAGAATATTTATCATTAATTCCCAATTCTTTCAACTTTGTTATCAATCCATATACCCTTTTAGATTGACCTTGATATCTTGAAAGTTTAAATCCAGCATCTTCAATCCCATTCCAGACTTCTTCATCTATATTTGTTATAATTGATAAATTTTTGCATCCATCACCTAACCAACAACCTAATACATAAGGATCAAGTTTATATTTTCTCTCATTCATATAAACTTTATCAAGTTTAGGAAGTCTCCATCTTACACTGTTATCTTTTGTTTTCCATCCATGATTTAATAATTTCCAAACTGTAAGATCTTTCTTTTTAAAATGTGAAATTCTATCTTCCAGTGTCCAAGTATGATCTAAAGAACATTTTGTTTCTGATCCATCGTTAAATTTTATAATGCAACTTTTTTTCTTTCCTTGTGGATAAACACCAATTATATTGCTTTTACCACTATATGTATTTGATATTTCATCCCCAATTTTAAAATCTTCTATATTTTTAAATCCATTTGGAGTCAAAACAGAAACTCCATTAACCATAGCTTTGCCTGTCCCTGTTGCCGACTGTGCCACTGTTACTTTATTATCTCTTACAGACTCACAAACCTCAACAATGTCATCAGGTATATATTTTACATTCAATTCTGTTTTAATAAAACCAACTGGATCTTGTTGGTACTGACTGAAATCTTTCTCATTGAAAACTTTGGTTATTTCTTCTTCCCCAAAAAGATCAATAAGATTCTGAATTGCTTCTTCAGAATGAATATTTTCTTCCATTTATGGATTTAAACCTTTGACTAAAGCATTCAATATTGCATCTGATAAAGTATTATCTACTTTTGCTTCATCAGCATTCCCCTTTGCACCACAAGCATTCATTTTAATATCTGAATAATTCTTTAAGAATGATTTGTGAGATGCTGTACATGTTATTTTTGTATCAGGATCTGTAACAGTTATATTCGATACTGAACATGCAGACAATAAAACTAAAACTAATAGAAATAATAATTTTTTCATTTAAGTATTCCCTATTCTTTTCATTAATGCAAACCGAATCTCTTCCCGAACCTCTTTTGGCAATGATTTGAGAAAATCAGCAAAACTCATATTGACTTTTCGCTCTTTATCCTTCTCATAAATACCAAAATATTTAGCCAATGAATTTAAAGCCTTGATTTTGCTATGGAATTTCACTTTTGTAACTTCAACCTCTTCAATATCTTCTCCATGACCTTCAAACCGTTTATCAACTTGAATTGATTCAATACTAGCAGCAGTATCTCTATCTAAACTAGCAATATCTTTTAGCTTTCCATTTTCATCAAATAAATCTTGTATATTTGAAAAACTAATTTTTGAAAATTCTTGGAGGGTTCTTTCTTTGGTAATTGCAAGATTTATAGAAGTTATTTCTTCTAAACTTCTAATTGATTGTTGAACTATTTTATTTTTTAATGCTTTTGCTGCATATGCATTTCTATACCAAGGATCAACCCCTGCTCTTTTAGCAGCTTCTGATGGTTTGTAATCAATAACATATTCTTGAGTAAATCTTCTCATTTGTGGGGTTAGATCGTCAAGTGTTTTAACACTATCTAACTGTTCTTTTATTCTTACAAATTCTTCAATATCATTATCAGATGAAAGTAGTTCTGCTACACCTTCCTTGTATATTTCCTTTGGCATCTTAATCTTTTCAGACATTTAGAAATAATCCTCCAGCATTTCTTCCAAACTTTCTATAATTTCACCAAAAATACATTTTTTATAGATATACCCTTGCTCTAACTGGTCAAATTCAGGATATTCAAGTGAAAGCTCTTTGCAAACCTCAAGTTCGTTCTCATAATACTCAATGATGCTTTCAATTCGTTTTTTTATTTCATTCATATTGTATAAGTGTGTAAAAGTGAAAAAATGGAATAATTTTAAGTTCTTATCGGATATATATGCTTAAAACTTAAATAAATACAATTTAGCGACAAACAAATGGCAATATTGTTACTTAACTACCACTTAATATTATATTTATGAGCAATATCATTAAAATCATCATCAATATCACGATTTAATTGTTTTATTCTCTTCTTTTTCTTCATTTTTCGTGCTAAATTACGTTCTTCACGTTGCTCTACATTAAAATACTCATTCTTTTTCTTCATTTTCTTTCCTTAATTCAACTATTCCATAAACTATTTCTTCTAAAATGTAATCTTGAAACTTTGCCATTACATAATTACCATCATTATCAAATCTATATTTCCTAACCCACCCATTTATATCATCAGCTTCAACACACCCTCTAACATATTTACCATTTAAATAAGGTTTTAATCCTACACAATTAGACTTATAGTATTCACTCTTTCTATCTACAGATATTCTCATTTATTCTCCAACCCTATATTACACCCTTTAACAAAGTCAAATACCTCTTCTTCTAAAAATGCACAGTAAATCATCACATCACCGCTATCTAACTCAATAGCTTTATTGTATGGGCATTGTATCAGTCTATATCCATCATAATCTGAGTCATCAATAGTTTTAATACAATTATACCCCTTTGGAATCATTTCTGTGTAAAATATCAATAGTGTTCCTCAGCATTATCAATTAAAGAATATTTATATATAGACTTAACATGCAATACACCATCTATATAATATCTTTCATAATGAGTTATTTCTGTTATATCATCTGGATTTAATATGGGTTTATTTCCATAATCTAATCCAGTTGGGCCTAATTTGGTTGGATTGTAATACCCATTGACATCAAATGTTTTCTGATTTAACCAATTAGCACAAGTTTGACATGCACCAGTTCCAGCTAATGAACAATAACAAGTCAACATCACATCTTCTCCATTATCATAAATACAGAATTAAAGAATCCACCCCATGCTAGAATAAAATATAATATAATATTACTTATAATATAATTAACAGTTAATTTTTCTTCCTTGAGTTTTTCCTTCAAACCAAAAAATGTAAAAACAATAATAATACATTGTGGTATTATTGTCATTATCTTAATCCCCTTTCTTAAAATACTATTTATTCTTCATCTTCATCTTCATCTTCATCTTCCAGTTTAACCAGATTGTACTTACTCATTTCCTTTAAAAACATTTTCTCGCTATCTTTATCAAATTCAGGATAATATTCACATTTTATTATAACAAGTTCATTCACATAACACCTTTCTTTGGTAATCCTAATATATCAATTAGTTTAGTCCCTAAATCATTTCCTGTCATGCAAGTCATATTACAAACTCACTATATTAAATGGTTTGTAAACACCGCAACTAAAATATTCAGCAGCACTTAAAGCTTCAGTTATATAAACTTCTGGTTCACAATCTTCAAAAGAATCCCAATTATATAAAGTCTTCATTGAACCTAAAGCATAATTAGATCCAGATCCACACGAATCATAACTATCCTTAACCATTGCAACTTGATAATCACTTTCTATACAATAAAGATTACTTTTATACCCAATGAGGAATGTACCACCCGATTCCTCATTATTATTTATATTTGAAAATCCATTGTCCTTAAAACACTTAATGACCTCATCTATAAAATCTGTACACAAATACTCATAATCAGTCATATTTGATTTTTGTTTAGGTATTACCAGTTTATACCTTAATAGATTGATCATCCTAAATGATGATGTACAGCCAAATATCATATTTTTGTTCTTGAATACTTTCTTATCATTTCGTACCCTAATATTTAATCCACTAACACCAGCACTGTCACCACCTATATAAACTTTATTATCTCTTACCATCCCAACGATACAAGTCATAATCTTTCCCCCTATTTAGTTTATTATACTTCCAGCTTAAACATCTACCAGTGGTCAATACTGTAATGTAAGCATTTAATTAAATACTGTCAAGTATAGCTTATTATCGGTTTAAATAGTTTTATACTTTAATATCCTTACAGTTTATACTTATTATAACCTAACTAAATGTTTTGATATTTTTATATATATTTTATATTTCATATAGACTACTGGTTTCTGATTTTTCTGGTTTAGAACTACCCCTACCCCACCCTATAAGTTTAACAGTCTAGGATTTGAGAGTAGAAATAGTTATATGTTTTCCTAGTTATTTATATTTATAGTTTACTTATATACCAGTTATTTATATTCCACCTTCTAAGTTTGAAAAAATCTATTCTAGTTATGGGGATGTGCCGTCACGGTCTATTAACCACCCCCCCCTCGGAACAAAACACCCCACCCCCTTTAATATAGTTATCTCTTTAATATAGTTATCTATTTAATATATATATCTTATCTATTACCCCTTATATATTTAACCCTTCTATTACCCCCCTATGCACTTATATAAATAGAATAGAATAAACTATATTAATTAAAGGGGTATGCATTGAGATTGTTAGTAGTTGAATAAAGCTTTGTTTGTTTGTTCCCTATGTATTTATAAATATATTTTATATATTGGCATGATTAAAATTGTCAATATGTTGACATAGTAATATATATCCTAATACACTAGGGGTAAAATAAATAATAGAATGGCTAAGTAATTGATATCATTACATAAAATATATTAGTATTTTATTAAATAGTTAAATACTAAACAATATATAAGTCATTGATATCATTACATTTATTTTTAATAGTAATCATTACCAATAGTACAGTTAAATAGATTGTATATACTGGCATGGTTAACTGTTTAAACCTCTTATAATCTATTTTTACCCCCTTTAAGAGATTAAGTAGTTATACCTATACAATAGAACGTGTCAATATATAGACAGTACATAGAATGGCTAGATATATCCTATTTAAATAAATAAGAATATTAACAGGCACTGAATAAGTTCTATTTGTTTAAATAGAACTACCTATTATAGTATATAGTTAAATGCTTAATCAGTTAGTTGTCCTACTATATAGGTAGTTAAATAGTTTTACAAATGAATAGGCATGGGCGGGTGGTGGTGCCGCCTTATTTATTTTTCACTAAACAATTATCTATTTTTCATTAAACTAAACAATCTATTTATATAACTCTTATACATTAAACCATACTCTTATACATTATATACATAGACTCATAACTATTAATATACTAATAGGCTTTATCCACTACTCAATACATTATATACCGCTATACATAGGTTAAAGGTTAGTTAGTGCCATATAGGGTTAATAGTTAGATAACAGTACTAGTTAATCATATATATAAGGTATTAATATCATTAGTTATTATATAAAGGTATATGAGAGGATTGGTAATAGCATAAAATATGGTACTTTTATTTATTTTGAAAAAGTGAATTATTTTAAATTATTTTCTTGACATTAGTTTGATTAGTTAATAAAAGTATAACTGTAGTATTTATTTAACTTAGAAAATAAGGGAGACAAGATGATTAATACTTATAGGAAAACAAAAAAGGGATTAACTCGATTACAGAAAGTATTTTGTGCTTTTGTCTATACTGGTCTATTTTGTTTGATGATGACTAGTATCACTTATTTTGCACTACTAACAAGTAACTAAAGGGGCTTATTATGATTAACATTATTTTTATAGGATTAATGATTACCATGATTAATTTTGTTCTTTTTGTACTTATAGAAAATAATATTAACTTGCTGAAAATGGTATTCGGATTGAATAACAATTTGAGAATAAATGATATTTATAACACATTGAAATTATCCCCTGTATGGGAGAAATTGAGCTTTAAACAAAAAATTGATTGTTTTGTGGAATTATACACTATATAAAGTAAATCACTGTACTGGCAATATTTGCCGCTATTAAAACACTATAAAAAGGGGTTGCGCTATGACTAAAAAACAAACTATTAAAATCAAAACTACCTTGAATAAAAAATCATTACAGGCTCAAAAAGATTTTTATGCTTATCAATGTGAAAATAACGGATTGAATACGGATTTTTTAGAAGTTGATAAAATGCTGGATAATGATACTAACAAGATATCGCCCTTGACTTGTTTAGTTAATTAAATTATAAATAATTTTTTAAAGTCTTTTTAACCAAAAAAAAAACAATTTAAAAAGTGAGAAAAAGATTATGAAAGTAACAAAAAAAGTAAGCGAATTCGGCAATATCAATATTAATTTTACAGAATTACCAGCGGTTGATCATAAAGTCTCGTACTGTGTCAGTCAGACTAGTAACTCTTATCAACACAATGACTTATCACTATCTCATCTTGACAATGTACAATTTGGCGATCTTACTATTGATTTATCTATGCCGATACCCAGTTTAACAAGTTATAACAAAAAAAATTCGGTAGAGCATATTGCAGATGTTATCCAAAAACGTGCCGATTATATCAATTATTGTTGTGCTGAGTATGTAAAAAAGAACACTGAGAGTTGTGATATACTAAGCAAAGACTCAGCCCTTGAAAAACTTGCTGAGTCAAACAACGTTTTTTATCGTAATAAAAAAGGCCAAATACAAAAACTTGATATCTGATAACTAATTAAATTGTTTTAAATTCGTTTTACTGTTTTACATTATTGTCTGAATATATCAGATAAGAAATTAATTTTTATTGGGAGAAAAAAATATGAGTCATTTAATGCAGGAAAAAAGATTTGCAAGCAAAGTGAGTAATCCATGGTGGGCTAATGGCGAAAATTATATTTATAAGGATGTTACAAACAATTCATTGTTTGAACTAAGCAAGTGTGACTTTGAGGTAACATTACATAGTGTAAAAGATAGACATGGTGACGATATAAAAAACCACTTTTATCTTGAAAATAACGACAATGGTGCAATTTTAAGACTCTCAAAAGGGCGTTTTACACCTATACAACCGAAAGATTTTTTCGATAAAATTGATAAGTTGGGCGATATTGAGAGTATATGTGGTATTGGCAAAGGCGAAAAAATCATATTTAATCTATTAGGAAAACAATTTAATATTGGTGAAGGCAACACTCATAATAGTAATATCAGTTGCCTATTGCCGCTTGATGGCACCAAAAAACCTACCATTGGATTGAATGACAAGAGAGTTGAATGCAATAATACTTTTGTGCAATGGTATGGCAATCTAGCTAATGAGACAACTTTCACGGCCAAACAAACAAAAAGTTGTTCTGCTAAAATTGACAACTTCGTTTCTACTTTTTTAGAGTTGCAAGAAAAACAAACTAGTTTACATAATACTTTTAAGAACTTGGCAAATATTGAATTTTCGCCCGACAAACAAATGACTCTAATTTCTTCGTTTTTTGATGACAAGGAAAGCGCAACTAGTATTAATAAAATGCGGCAAGTGGCTGAAATACTTAAAAATAACGCAACTACTAGCAAAGTACCTGCGGCCCAAAAAGGCACTGGATACGAATTATTTAATGCCGTCACTTTTTATACTAACCATGCATCCAGTTTAAAGAAAAATACCGACAGGGAAGAAAGCTTATTATTTGGTAGTAGTCAAAGCTTTGCTGAAAAGTCATTAAATTTAATTCTTGACATGGAGCCGACAAAAATTAGAAATGAAAATCTTGTTAGGTCTATTACCCTGTAAATTATGACAAATAAAGCGCAAAAATTCATTTTAAAGTTTTTTTGCGCTTTTCTGGTTATATCGTACAACAATATTTATTAAAGGCTTAAAAACCAAAAAAACAAGGGGTAAAAATGAAACAATCTTACAATCTAACAAACTATGTCAAGGCAAGTTTTCCACTGATAAATATTAAAACTGATGAGATAAAAAGAGCGATCAATACTTTTTATGTTGATCAACCTTTTAATAAATATTGTTGGAATGCTATCAACGGTATAAATTCAGAATATGTCAATATTAATGATTTATTAGATTTTTCTACTACTATAAAAAATAGTATTATTTTTATAGAAAGTGGCAATTGGTTCTTTGAAGAGAAAGGTGTTTTACAACTTGTTTTGAATAATATAGACCTATATAAAAATAATAGCGTCACTCTGTGTATTGTTCAAACTGATAAAATAAATTCATTTTTTGATAAAATAGTCCATGATATCAATTTTGATCTACCGGAAAAAATAGATTTTATTGATATGATTAATAATTTAAATTTGCCCGAAAATATAAAGAAAACTTTAAATAGTAAAACAGTGGATAAAATAGCAAATTGCTTGCTAGGTCTTTCATTTGAAGAAAGCCAAAACATACTAGCCAAATCTATTGTTGACAGTGGAAAAATTGATTTGGCTATAATTGATAGCAGCAAAGAAAACATAATTAATAACTCTGGTTTTATGACTATCTGTAAAAGTGAAAATATTGAAAGTGTCGGGGGATTAAAACCACTTAAGCTTTATATAAATAAACGTTTACAGGCATATGATGAAAAAAATAGTCATATGCCAAAATTGAAAAATATTATGCTGGTCGGTATCCCAGGTTGTGGAAAAAGTTTGGTAGGTAAAACTATTGCCAGTCTAATGAATAGAACCTTTATAACTGCTAACATGGGTAATATGAAAAATAGCTTAGTTGGTGAAACTGAAAAAAATACAAGAAAATTTACTGATATCATTGATAAATTAGGCAATAATGCGGTGGTTTTAATGGATGAAATTGAAAAACAATTTTCAACTGGGAGTGGAGATAGTACAAATTCAAGTCAATTAGGGCATATGCTAACATGGTTTAATGATCGCACAAACGATGCTGTTATTGTTGCAACTGCTAATAATTTGGATAGCTTGCCTAGTGAGTTTTTACGTTGTGGTCGGTGGGACGCAATATTCTTTGTTGATTATCCAAACAATGAAGAACGAAAAGAAATTATCACAATCATGAATAAAAAATATAAAACTAAAATAAATACTAATATTAGTGAAAAAATGCTCAATTTTTCAGGTGCTGAGATTGAACAAGTTATAAAGGATAGCTACTTTGATGACATTAAATACTTGTTAGCTAATACTCCTACACTTTACAAAACTAACAAATCTAAAATTGATAGAATTAAGGCATTTTCTAAAAATTATCGGAAAGCCAATAGCAATGATTTAACAACTAATAAAACAATAGAAAATAACAATTTTAGTAGAACTATTAATTAATAAAATTTAACTTAAAAAGGTGTAATCATGAACTATGATAAAGAGCTTGTAAATTTTTATGAGTTGCCTGAAGACTGGCGAAAAGAAGCGATGTCAAACGCTGATAATTATGAAGAAATAACTTATATAATGCCTGATGAAGATAAAACGCCAGAAAAACATATCTTATGGGATTTGTCCGAATGTATGAGAACTGATGGAAATAGTATATTTGATGGAATTATAGGTGTGTCTAATAATTCTGCTATCGGCATTAATATTAGTGATTGCGGCACTATGTGCAAGATGACATTTATTTAATTTATAAAACATGCACTCACAGGCTATTAACTCTTAATTGAGTTAATAGCCTTTTTTTGCGTTATAGGCATTTTTGATGGTTTAATTAATTAGTAATTGAATTTTTAAAAAAGCTTATAAAATGTTAATTTTAATCTACTCAGCATAATATACATAGTTTAAAGGGTTAGATTTTAACCGTTATAAGCTCAATTAGTTCATAGTATACTAAAACAAGCTGATCTTTTAAAAAGGCTTTACAAGTGAAATTAAGGCTATTTAACAAGGGTTGATTTTGCATGGTGTTTTTTTTGTCCGATACAATAGGTAGAACTATGATTTTGTATAGTGTTTTTCACTGTTTAATTTTTCCACTAACAGCCTTTAACTTTTTTAAATACTAGGCAATAGAAATTATTTAACAGAACGTTACAAGGGGATTTAATGGCATTTTCAAGGGTTAAAAGATGATAAGACATAAACCATTGATATTACAGAAAAAGTGCTTTTTGTAGGTAGAACTACCTATACGGCCTGGAAATTTTTTAATTTACTATACATCCGTAAAACGTAAAAAAAGGAAAACAAGAACTAAATCTTATCTCCCTAATAACGGCAACTGTACGGATTTTTTTTCTAATAACTGAAAGTGTAAGGATTTTTTTTCTAATAACGGCAACTGTAAGGATTTTTTAAACTGTTCTAAATTTAAATTAGTCATTCAGGAAAACATAATTCAAGATTTAGAAAAACAAATTGATATTTTTAAACAAAAAAGTGATGACACTCTCAATATAAGAGATTTAATTATTGAAAAACAAATTCTTGTTCTTGAAATATTAAGCAAACTAACATAAGGGGAATTATGAAAACAAATGTTGTAATATGGTGTTGGGAATGCCAAGAGGATGTTTTTATTATCAATCCAGAACTAACAATTGACTTTACAAGGAAAGAAAAAGGTTATAGTGGGAAATGTCCTAAGTGTTATACTTTACTATTTGAATTTATTGAATTTGAACAACAACAAAAGGAATAATTAAACCTTCACTATAAAAAACCGATAAGTAAATACATGGAATATAAAAACGAATGTATTTATTATAAAGGTTGTAAAATACCTAGAGCAAAGATTGATATTGACAAGCCAAACATGAAATTAACTGTTTGGCTTGTCAATGATTATGGAATATCTTCTTGCAGTAATGAAGAACAACGAATTAGGAAAGTATTACAAAACAAGTTTAAAAGCTTTTCAATCACTTGGAAAAGATAACCCTTTACTTTCTAATGAATTAAATACAAGTTGATATAATTCATTCAATCGCCTACCACTAATTAAAACCATATCATCATCATTATATCGTATTTCTATATTATTACTATCTAAATAATTAATTTCAGAATATATTTTTTTCATATCACGAACAAGTTCTTTGTAGTTCTTCTCAAGTTTATTCATTATCATCCTTTATAATAAAATCAGTGTGGCTTTTTTCTAATAACTGAAAGTGTGTGGCTTTTTTTTACCATTCCATCTTACCCTCATATTCTAAATCACAAATAATTGGAGTATTATACATTCTAGGCAGTTTAATTTGTTTTACAGTAATTTTCTTAGAATCATCATTTTTATAAGTTACTAAACAATTGCTGCAAGTGTAATAACTAGATTTGTATGAATTAAATGATAAGTGACAAAATGGACATTCAATTTTTATTTTCTTCTTTGTATTCAATTAATTTCCTTTTAATATTAAAATCATTATCGACATTATACATGAAAGGTTTAATTTCTAGTACCTTAATTAAATTAATTAATTTTAAACGATCAATACTTGTATCTATACCTAATTCAATTCTATTACAAATTATATCTACTTCATTTATCTCCATAATTTACACGCTGGATTTCTTATATAATAATTATTATCAAATTCAAATACATGACCTTTGCTAAAATGTATGCAATCTTCAAAACATTTACCAATTGGAATATGTTTTTGATTCAAAGGACACAATTTACTAGTCATATTTTCTCTACGATGAATTAATACTTCATCACATCTTTTTTCTTGTTTATCTAATCTTTCCAAATTATTTCTTACTTCTTCAGATTTACTTACTTTTTTGTTTTTCATTAAATTTTGATATTTATTATATAATAATTTTATCATGTAATACCCCTTATTTTTTTTGATAAGCACCAACACTAATAGTTTTACATCTAGAACATTGATATAAACCAGTATCTCTAACAAGTTCGCTATAAATATCTGGCTTTCTCACATTTATAATATGAATCCAATTACACTGTTTAAAATAACATAGAAATTTCATGATTTAATCACTCCAATTTGCAGAATTAAAATTATTTTTATTTTCCTTTCTACGAGCATTTTCCATTAAATAAATCTATTCCCAATATTTATCTTCTGATAAGTCATTATACCATAAAAACAATCTCCATAATATACTTCTAATTAATTCTTTTACTCTCTGAAAATAAGTTAAGCTACCCATTGTGATTTTTCCTTTCTGTGTAGTGTAATTTTAACGCTAACAAACATCTAATTGCAACGATTATATATTTTCCATGCCCAAGTATGTTAAGATTTTTAATCTTCTAAAACACTCTCTATATGCTTCTTTTTTCTATTATACTTCTTTTTGTCTTTTATGACTTTAGTTGGTGGAGCAATTGGAAGTCTTATCTTTGGTTTTTTCATTTGTATTTGCTTAAAATATCTTTTATATTATTTAAATATAACTCTCTTTTTTCATCTGCTTGAATTTTCATGATTTTATGATCTTTATCAAAAGCAATATATGGAGCAAGAGCCATGTGAGTAAATTTAATTAGATTTTTAATATCTTTTTTATCTATACTGCAAACTACACTTTCTTTATTGGTTGAAAAACCTGTACAATCTGATTCTTTTATATCCTTTGTTATCTCTATTTGTTTTTTTGCTGGTTTTTTAAAATTAGATGCTGGCACCCAAATAGTATTGTAATTATCATTTTTAATAAAAAAACAGTTTTTAACTCCCCACCCGCCAATATCAAAATTGTCTGTTTTAATTATTGTATAATACTTATTCATAGTTAGTGTTTTAACAGTATTAACTTTACATTTTGCTTTCTTCATTGATTTTCCCCAATTGTTTAGTTAATTTATCTAATTTAAAATGGATTATTGTTTGTAATTCTTTTTTATCATAATGATTATACCTATATTCAAACAAATCATCTATTTCATTTATGATTTTTTGATATTCATTTATTACCTTGTCTTTATTCATTTATAATCCCTTCCCTAAAACAGTAGGATGGTAATCTATGGCTAAATGTCAAACTTGTTCTTAAAAAACCTGGAGTTATTATTTCAAATTGATCTTCACCAACTGAATGTATTACAGATTCTAATAGTATTGTTGCCATGCCAATTTCTCTTGTTCCATATGATCCAACAATGTAGTGGTCAACTTTAGATTTATTATCTTCAAAGAATTGCCATAATCCTTTTGATGCCTTGATAAATTTGTTTTCATCTGAAGAATCCCACTCAATAGATTTAATACTCCCAAGAATTTTTTCATTGTAGATATGCTTAATGGCTTTTGTTAATTCAGGGTTATCATCTGAAAATGTTCTTGATGACTGTTTTAAAAGTTGTGGGGTTTTCAAACAATCAAGAAATAGGGATTTCATATTATCACTACCAAAAGCATTATAAATGAATTGATCTAAGCTGAGTTTTTTTAATCTATCTTTAAAACCACCACTTACTGGTTGATAATCTGGTGATAATGCCATTAAACTAAAGTTTGTTATAGCCTCTATTATTTCCTGCTTAGTAAATTTATTATTATTTTCAATCTTTGTTTCACTAAACATAGTACCTTTGTTTAATTTATCTAAAGTATTATTAATCCTATCTAAAGTCTTAGTAGGGTTGTTTAAATTATGTTGTCTTAAACCTAAGTTATTCCAATGAGACACAATAGTTGTATTGTCTTTAGATAAATTTACTTTTATTTTCTTAGTTAAAGTTTTAGTATTGCTCTTTAAAGATTCTTTAAACTTAGATCTTTTATTATCTTCAGATGAATAATTTCTTATTAAACTTCTTTTATGTTTTTTTATATATTGTTTCTTTTCATTTAAACTTAAATTATCATCTTTGCTGTCTAAAGATGTATATTCTTCTTTAGAAGAATTATTTACATCATTTATTTCATTAATCTTATTTACTTCTACTGGGCTGATCGTGTTAGGCTGCCTGGGCTGATCGTGAGAGGCAGAGTAGGACGATTGTGTTAGGCAGTTATATTCATCGACAAGATTTTTATACTTTTCCATATAACTGTGAATTACCTTTATTACCCTCTTTCTACCATCAAAGCTTACTTGTTCAATGTACCCTAACTCTACCAATCTTGAAATTCCTCTTGAAACTTTAGATTCACTTATATTTAATCTTTTAGCAATATACCCATTAGAAGCATAACAGTTTGTTTTTGCACTATCTAATGAATCAATCAGCCAAAATATTATAGAATCAATTATTGTTAAGTTTTTATTAAATATTACTTGTCCAGGTAGATAAACCCCTGTTATCCTTTCAATTTGTCTTTCTTCTTCCATATTTATACCCTTCCGTATTTATTTTTAAAAATTTTCATGGTATATTCTCATTAATATTTGTATAGGTCTTGGTATTGCTTTCGTAGTACCATTTAAATAATTGTATATTTTACCTTCAGTAATGCCTAATTTATAAGCTAATTTACGCTTAGTCCATCCTAAATCTTTACGAATATTTTCAAATTCTTCTGGTGACATTTATCCTCCATGTATATCTTATCGGTAGATATTTAAAATACTTTAATATTAAACAATTACACATCACTACGACAAAACTTGCATTTATTAGCTTCAGCCTTAATCCATTCAGCACATGATTTACATTTAATCATATCATCCAAATTTTCATACTTTTTACTAAGAATAAATACCATTGGGATAGCAACAATTGGCAAACAAAACCCAAATATTCCCCAACCAAACCAATTTCTACCCCTCATACTTGCGAAAAAACCTGTCATGCATCCAAAAATAATCCAAAAAATAAACAATTCCATATCAAATCTCCTAATATTTGTTAAATTTAACACCTCTCACTATCTCTTATTGTTTCAACTAATCTTTTTCTCATTCCAGCTTCAACGTAAAAATTAATAGCAATCAAGTAAAATTTATTTATACTGAAATAATTCATGATTTTTTTAGCACGTTCTTCCTTATCATCATAAAGATCTTGGAAGCGATCTAATATAAAGTTGATATTATTTTTTCTAGTTTCTTCTTTATTCATGTTATTTCCTATAAATCCAAATCATCTCTATGGTATTTTAATATTTGTTTAGATTCTTCATTTGATATAACACTTTTTAATGATTTAATTACTTCTGGAATTGTATTATCTGTATAGCTAGCAAGTATTTCTACTGCTTCAGACAGTTTTAATATTCTATACAATTGTTTCATTTTCATAATATCCCCTTACTATGTTGCTAGCTAAATTATATAAATAAACATTACCACCCTTTAAAATATCTAGCATTAATATTTTCTCTGCCATATACACCTTTGCAAAACCTGGATCGCACAAACTAATCATTCTAGTGTTATCAATCAAGTCTGCAAGTTTAATAGTCTTTGATTCATTGCTTGATTGTTCTGTATGATCCCGATCAAGTTTTTTTCTTACTTTTCGACAACCATCTGATTTAACTGAGACATCTGTTAAATCATCAACCATTCCTGAAACTCTAATACCGAATAGATTTTCAATGGTTTTAATATCAACATCTGTATCTTCTACTGTGTCGTGAAGGATTGCAGCAGAATACATTTCTTCATCTGAACTAACAGAAGCAACTAAGCCAGCAACTGAAAACGGATGTATAATGTATGGTTCATTTGTATATTTCCTTACTTGTCCACTATGGGCATCTTTAGCTAATCTAATTGCTTTTTGTATCATGATAATATCCTATTTATTGTTTTTTCAATTTTTACTTGAAGGTAGGGTTCCCATCTTTATCTATGCCACAACTTGCATAATCAGTGATCATTTTTTCAAAAAGATTTAATTTGGAAATGGGTTTTCTTGAGAGGAATCCAGCAATGATCAAAACACCAACTATTGCCCCTATTATTGCAAGAGGGATATAAGAAATAGGAATCATACGGTTTTTGTTCCTTTTTTGTTTGCATCTTTTATTATTTTAAAAGTTTTATCTTGAAGTGTATTATCTTTATTTTGCCAACTCCATTCATATATTGTTATTTTCTCCATTTCCAACACTCCTCTATATTATAAATATAATTACCTTTGAATTCATAAATATAAATATATTTAACATTGCCCCAAAAATCTTTAAAAAGATCAATTAATAATTCTAATGAAAAGAAGAATAATATAAATATAGTTATCGGTATAAATAAAAGTATCAATAATCCCCTTCTCAAGTAGTTGTTTTTTATATTATAAACATCTGGTTTTTTCATATTTTCCTCAATAAATACCATTGATACCAATTAAATATAATGGCAATATATGCAAAATTAAAATTGTAAAAAGCAAGACTCCAAAAAACAAATGAAATTACTATAGAAAATAAATATAAGTTTTTATAAGAAGTTTTCATTTTGTTGTACTATTCCCACTCATTGCAAAATACCATTTCATAGCTGAATGTTCAACTATTAATGGGTATTTAATAGCATAACCAGTTCCAGCTTGTAGATCATCAATACATATTAAGTGTTTGTGCATATGATCAAAATTATTCCATTCACTTAATATGTATTTAGATAAATGATCGAATTCATCATCTGTTAATATACATATAGATTGTTTATAGTATAAAAAACAAGATAATAAATACCAACTAAACGCTAGCTTTGGATTTTTTAGAACTTGACTTAGTTTTGGAACTAGACTTGGTTTCTTTTTTACTTTTCTTGTTAACATCATTTATCTCTTTATCAAGATCATTATTTATTTCTTTTAGTTGGAGATGGTGGAGATTCTTCAGAAGGATCTCCATGATTTTTTAAAACATCAGGATGAATTGGTTCTGCAAGTTTTGGTTCTGTAAGTTCAAATTGAGACTTAATAAGATAAAAAGCCTCTTTCTCTTTACTCCATCCTTTACTTACTACAAAATACTCAAGTTCAACAAACGCTTCTTTTAAATCCATCTTAATTCTCCATTAAATTAATTATTCTTTGTATTTATACCCTTCTAAAAGTTCATATATTGCTAATAGTTTTAATTCTATTCTTTCAAAATTTTCACCCATTTCATCAGCATTTAATCCATATAATTTATGATTGCACCACATACCATTTTTATCACATTCAAAAGATATTTCAACTTCTGCCATTGGATAAAGAAAATATTCGCTTGCTGGATAATAGTAAAAGTTTACAAAACAACCACTTGGAAATTTCTTTTGATATAATATAGATCCTGTCTTATAAACTTGTTCACCATAATTTTTATAATTATTTTCATTTAACTTTTCAAGAAGTCCCATTTTATTCATCCTCTATTTTTAAATATTCTGGATTAACCATTTCAATTACTGTTCCTCTTACCATATCTTTGTAAAATATATTATAACTTATTGTTTTACCAACCCAATATATTCCATACATAAAAAATAAAAATGCTATAGTGCCAATTATATGACTAAATATCTTCATTTAAATCTCCTCTCCAAATTAAACACAACTGGCATTGACAATTATTAGGATGTTGTTTTTCTGTGTGTTCATCCTGTTCTTGTTTACCTGTACCACAAACTGTACAACCCATTCCATCTTCAATAACTCCTATTTCACATGATTCACATAGCATATTTTATCACATCCTTTTTGTTTTGTCAATAGTTATATTCTTTCTTTTACTAGCACTAATATAGCAAATTCTGTCTAGCTCACTGTTAGCTGTCTACCATACCAAATGGATTTACAGGCATAAACTTACCATGTTGTTTTGGGTTAATCATGCCTTGTGTAATCCGTAAAATATCTTTCCACCCACAATGGCAACAAATCATTTCTATTTGTGGCGGGTCACTCAGCAGCATTTGCCCAGTTTGGTGCATACAGTGTTCACTTTTTACACACTCTTTCATAATTTCTCCTTGGTAGTTGGTGTCCATTGATTATAGACGTTATATTACCCTTATATTCCAGGCTTCTTTACTGTCTAAAAATATATCACAACTCTTACAACCAACACTTTCTCCGTAGTGTTTTAGTTGGACATCTGTGGCCCAGTCTGATGTGGCACTTGCAGACTTTCCGCAAAACGGGCATACTAGTAAATCACTAGAACGGACAGATTTTACATTGGTTATTTCTAAGAAGGCTACACACCTGCTACCGTCAGAAATGGTACACGCCATATTAGTTCCTGCATTCCTGCATCGTTTATATTCCTTACATGCTATTTTGTCTGTGAGTTTCACTTCGCAGTCTCCTTATCTCAAACGTTATATTTTAACCAAGAGGATCTCAGAAAGTCATCTTGCCAATATCAGTATAGTGTTCTAGATAGGTTTTGACTATCGCTTTCAGTGATTCCTCATGGAATACAGATAAAGGGCTTTTGCTAAACTTTAAAGTTTCTCTGTCAAGGTGTGTGGTCTGTGTGTAGAAGAAACCATCATCCCCTTTTCCTATAATTATTCTTCTTAGATCGTTTCTGAAAAACGTGCAGTAAGTTAACTCAGGGGGCTGAAGGTCTTTTTTATTTTTAATAAATGTCATAATTATTACCAATTTCGATAACCATGAAATCAATGTTGACAGCAAGAGGCCACATTTATCACATGATTTAATTTTTTTTATATACTTGTTTCTGCCAAGTGCCAGTTAACTTTAACATTAAATAGAAAATTTATTTCAACCCACCATCACAATTAATACACTCCTTATAGTCAACAGTTTCTACCATTAACTCAGCACAGGCATGTCTGGTGTCTTTGTCCTGGTCTAAAATATGGGCAGCAAATAAATTTTCTATCTGCAGTGTATGCTGTTTATTGTAATTTCCCTCTATCCCTTCCATAAACCTTTTAATTCTTTTTTCTAGCTCCATTTTGATTATCCTTTATTTTATTAGTCCACTGATTAATGTGTTTAGGTTTAATATTATCCATTGTCCTTCCTAATTAAATTAAAATTGTCTGGTTTACCATCCATTATAATTCTTATTTCTTCAAGCGATACAGGGTGAAATTGATTACAATCAACACCAACATCATACTGTTTTCCTTCAGGATTTAAATGGCCATGTGAATGTCCATGTAAATTCCAAGAATTATAATGTGAACAGTGCCAAGTTTTCATAGCATAATGACAAACAACAATCATTTGATTATCAATTCTTTTCTCCCATATTTCATGAAAATAAGATTTGCTGTTGTTCTGTCTTTTCATCCAGTGATCGTGTGAACCTTTCAGAAATATGTGTTTGCCATTCAACCTATCTACAACTTCAAATGCCGATGCAAGGGATTTGAAAAATCCAAAATCTCCAGCATGAATTGTAATATCGTCTTTAGTGACAATAGAATTATGGTTCTCAATCATAGTTTCATTCATCTCTTCAACAGAAGAAAATGGTCGATTATTATATGTGATTGCTATGCTGTGATTATAATGTTCATCTGCCGTGAAGTAATACATTTAATTTCTCCTAAATAATCGCTTAATAATATGTACAGCTTCTCTAATATTTTCACCAAACCAGGCAGATGGGTTAGGTATGAAAATATCTTCTTTGACAATCCTTTTTCGTGGAGAGTCAGGATGTTTTAAATATGGTGTTGGTGGTAATACTTTACCCATACCAAAAGGTTTTTTAATGATCATACCAAGTGGTGTTTTTTTATCATTAGCTAATGATTCATCAATTGTATTATCAGCATCAGTTAAGCCAATCCTAGGCCAACCATCATGAATTATTTCAGTTTCTGGATAAAAATTATGTTTCCTTAATTCTTCTTTTCTTTTTTCATTATCTTTAGCATCGGTATAATTTTTATATCCACATTTAGGACATTTAAATATATTTCTCATAAATACCTTTAATTATTATATATTCTTTAATAGTTTCACTACGTTAACAACCTCAACAACCTTAGCTTTGAGAACTCTAAGTTCTTTGCTTTTTTTCTTATGCACTTTAGCTAACAGTAGGTATTTGTTGTGGTAGTCTGGAGTTAAAAGTTCTTTCTCTAATTCAGTAATCTTAGCCTTAAGGTATTTTATGGTGTGTTTGTCTACAGGGCCACAAAAGTTTCCTTCTACGCCAAGTGGTTGATGCACAAAACCGTTAGATATAAACTCTTCATCTATGTCTTTATACCTTCCGCAACAACATTGTAAACTCATAACTCTTCCAATAGTTGACTTTTCAAACAATCCCTATAATCATTTTCAGATTCTGCTCTTAGATGATCAAAATACATCTTTGAGATTTGTTTTTGTTCATCCATTGTTAGATTTTCTTCATTCTTAATTTTATATTGCCTATAATTCCTAAATTGACAGTCCCAACTTGTACAGAATTTAATTTCTTCTCTATTTTTACCAGTACATTCATAACAAAAAGCATTAATAGCATTTTTACGTGATGGTTTTAATTCAAATTTTTCAGCAGGGTTTCTCCGTTTAACTCTTTCAATTTCACCAGCAGCAATTTTTCTATTGTATTCGTTTAATCCTGTCATATCATTCATTCATTTCACCTATTAATTTAATTTGTTTATTAATATCTATTAATTGTTTATTATAAAATGATAATAATTCTTTATGAGTATTATTTTTAATCCTTCCACTTATAATAGTTTTTAAATATAGTAAATTATTTATTTCCACAATTATATTTTTTTTATTCATATACTATTCCTAAATTATCTTAATTATTTGGTAATAAACACATTCTGTTTGAAGATCTATTATCTTGTCTTTATGGTAGTGACCAAAGAACCAATCATCAAAAATTAATTTTTCTCTAACAATATCTAAATATTTTTCTACTTGACAACTTGCTTCTTTTTTAAAGTTTTCATTGATAAAGATTTTATTCAACAATGATTCAGGTGCAGCATGAGTCAATACACAATCTACTTGTCCAACTGTTTCTATAATTTCTAAACATCTTTCAAATTCATTACAATTTGGTATTTCTTCAGGCCACCAACTAACATTTTCTTTTCTAAACATTTTATCAATTGAAGTACCACCACCAAATGTAAAAAATACTTTCCCTTGTATAATATGAATACCATTCTCCATCCAAAAGATTGAATCATGAATTTTTCTAAGATTCTTACCAACTTTTGGACATTGATTTAAACGATCATAATTTTCATGATTGCCAAGAATGCAAAAAACTGTAAAATTTCTAGAATTTAACCAATCTAGCCAATATTGTTCTTCTTTTCCTGATTGTCCAACATCCCAAATAAGTCCAAAATCACCAAGTATAATTAAAATATCATCTTTAGTCATATTTTTTTGTTCTGGAAAATTATCAGAATTTAGTTTTCTAATATCAATACTACCATGAATATCACCTGTAATGTACACACTCATTATTACTCCTTAAGTTTTTCAATTTCAAAAGCACAATTAACTTTACTACAATCAGTACCTTTTGTCAACTTATTATTACAAAAATAACCAATACCTTTAGCTAATTGCCAATAAAAACAATCGGTATTATATGGTTCTGTTAATTCAAAGCCTTTTAAGTTGTATTTTATTTTTTTTCTATATTTGCTAAGTTCATTTTCTAATTCGGCTATCCTTCTACTCGCTTCGGCAATAACTAAATCAGCATCATGGTCAACTTCTGCTGGCACTCTCATATAAAATTCACGTTCAATGCCAACTTTACCTTTAGTTATTGCACTTGATAGTTCATCCAATCTTGATGTTAGAACTTCTGATGGTACATCTTTACCAATTTTGTATTTTATACTCATATTATTCACCCCTACTTATCATTAATATATCTTTCATTCTAGTTTAAGTGTTCTATTTTCAAATCAGAAACATTTTCTTTCTCAGAATTACATCTACTGATATGTATTTTACATTAGTTTTTATATGATTTAAGTCTTGATTCTAAAGTTAGATTCTCCTTCTCTAATTTAGAAACCTTTTCATCAAGTCTATTAATCTCTGCATCAGCACTAGAAGCCCAATCAATAGCAATACCCATCCATGTTTTCATTGAATGTTTATCTCTCATTGCTCTCAAACCTAAATCTTTTAATAAACCCAAGGTTACATTCATTTTACCTAAGCTTTTAAAAGTCATATTCTCATCTCCAATATATTAATTCAGGTAAATTTAATTGATGAGGTAATTTATTTTCTAATATAAACAAGTCTCTATAAATTGCTGCATCAATTGCTGTTTTAAAACTATATTTATCTAGTAAAAATTTTCTATTTAATTTTATATTGCAATTAAATTTATTTTCTCTTTTTCTAAAAAAGACACCAGTGTATCCAGAAGTGTTGTTGGATTGAATTCTTTTATTTAAATTATTAATTGTATATGTGACAAATCTACAATTATCAGGTGTATAATCACCATTATTATTTTCTCTATCTATACATAACCCTATCTTCCAACCATTGTTTAAAGACCATTCAATAAATGCTTTAGGATTATATCTCCATTTATCACAAACACTAATCCCTCTACCTCCATAATCTTTATATCGTGGTTGATTTTCACCATAACATCTCTTTTTTAAACCTTCCCATACTGAATACAATTTATGATTTTTTAAACCATGAATTGTTAGTCTTACAGATGCTTTTTCTCTTTTTAAACAACCACATGATTTAGTGCCACTAGTTTTTACTAATTTTAAAGAAAATTCTTTAAAAGTTCCACAATCACATTTGCATAAAACATGACTTACTTTTTTCTTAACACCGGTATATTCTAAAATTGTCAATCTATTGTATTTCTTTCCAATGTATTTACTATAATCTACCATATTGATCACCATTTACATGAAAAATTTTAAATGTTTTGGCTAAATATTCTATACATTTTGGGATATTGTTGTCTTTATTAATATATCTATTTAATGTAACTTCACTAATTCCCAACCTTTTAGCCATTTCTCTTTTAGTCCAACCCATTTCATTTCTTATTTGATCTAATTCTTTTGAATTCATTATAATCTCCTTTTAATACTTATCGGCATAGTTTAACAAAACTTTAAATTAGTGTATCAATCTGTTAAATAATATCGTTTTGTTTTAATACAGTTAGTCTTTTTATTGTATGATCAGCTAAATATTTACCAGGATCTAAAACCTCATATACTTTACATTCTTTTTTATTTTCTGATGTTCTTAATACTCTTCCTATTTTTTGTAATAATGCTTCATTGGATTTTCCACCAGAAATATTGAATATGCAATTCAAACTAGGTATATCAAGACCTTCTACCCAAACAACACTTGAGATTACTGCATAATATTTTTTATTAATTAAATCTTTCTTAATTTTAATTCTTTCATCAACATCTATATCTCCATAAACACATTTATGAATTATGCCTTTCTCAGTTAATATTCTTGATATATTTTCAATATGTTTTATTTCTACACAAAAAATTATACTTGAATTTTTATCTTCGACTTCTTTTTTAATCTCTTTACATATTGCATTATTTCTTGCTGTATTTTCTACTATTCCATGATTATATAATTCTTTATATGTTGAATATTTTGAAATTGATTTTGCAAGTGGATATATAATATATTCTATTTTTGGTTTCATTAATATATTCTCTTTTATTCCATAAACTGTATCTGCTTTAACAACAACTTCACCAATCAAACCTTCTATTAACATTGCATTTCCAATTTTTTTAGGAATAGTCCCTGTTAAACCAACTCTTATTGGAGCTAAAACTTTAGATAAAACTTTTTCATATTGTCCTCCAATATTCATACCTTTATGGATTTCATCAACGATTAAGATATCAAAATATGAACAATATTTAATTAAATCTAAATTTTTGTATGTTTGAACAGTTCCACAAACAATAGGACTGTCAATTACTTTTTTACCATTTCCAATTTTACAACATTTAAAACCAAAACTATTAAAAGTTTCATATGCTTGATTAACTAAATCATTAGATCTACATATAAATAATACTTTTGGGTTTTTATATGTAGATATTAAACCAGCAGCAAAAATTGTTTTGCCTATACCTGTACTTAAATTAATTACACCTGTTTGTTTATCGTTTATTTGTTTTATTGATTCTAATTGAATATCTCTAAATTTAATATCTTTTAATTTGGGTTTTCTTACAGGTTTTATTATATCTATATCCCCATCACACGCAAATGGAATATTTCTATCTTCACAATACTTTCTAATTCTAGGAATAAAACCATTATAACAATACTTTCCAGTTACGAAACTCTTATCATATTCAATCCTTTCTTTACAATAAGCTCCCTGTTTCCAGTATTCAGCTTTATATGAAAGTATTTTCTTTACAAGATCTTTTCCTTGTATAATCTCAAATGTTACACTATCTATTATTTTTAAATTAATCATGTTAATACACATCTCCTGTTTTAACAAATCTTTCTAAAATTGGAATTAATTCTTTTACTTGTTCTACTGTAAGATGCATTCTTGTATTTAATATTGCATCTTCAGGTAATGGATATTTAACCCATCCGACACCATTTTCCATTACTTTAGATGCCATAATTTTAGGATCTGCATCATCAATGCCAAACCATATAGTATCTTCAGTTGCTAAACTACTTTTTTGAATGCAACATTTAGCATTATATCTATCATTAAATTCAAAATATGAAAATCCTCTACTTGTGTGTCTTAATTCCATAATATCCCCTCTTGTTTGATTATTTAATAATACTCTAATCTATTTCTTCTTTAAAGTCAAGTAATTTTTTCCTAATTTTATATTTATTTACTCTTCTAACCATTCTCATTAGTTTTTTTCTTTCTTTACCATTATAATCATTACAACATGAACATTTTATTCCACCAACACCGCATCGTTTATGCATTTGTTTTTTAACTTGATCTGTCATAACATTCTCCTTGTTTTTATATAAAATATATTACCACTATATATTTTATATGTCAAGCTTTAAAATAATAGTTGACAAGTAAAAATAAGAATGTTATAAGTGTTGAAAAAAACTAAAGGGGGGTATTATGAAAAGAAAAAAATGGTATAGGGTTTCATATAGCGTAATGAAAAAGAAGTATATATCAAATGATATAACATTAATTCAAGCAAGTGAAAAGATTGAGGCAGAAATGTTTTTAATGCAAAGAGAACCAAATGCTTTTATGATTAATATTAAACCATATAATAGGAAATAATAGTATGAAAAGAAAAAATAAGATTGGATATTCAATAACTGTTCCTAATAATTGGTGGTGTGGTAAGAAATTAGGATGGGTTGAAAATGAAGATTTAGAAAAATTAGATTATAAAAGAGCTAGTAGTTGTAGAGGCATGAAAACTTTTAAAAAATCACTTTCTCATACCTCTAATTTGCCAAGTGGTACTAAAATATCAAGATTTTATTATAAGAAAGGAATTAGATATTGTTCTGATTTCATAAAAATATAGAGATAGAATAATGAATGAAATAACTGAAATTATAATTAATTATATTAATGATTTTGAAAGACATTCTAGTATAAAAGCAAGTAAATTATATCTTGGGTATAAAGATTGGGTTTATATAAGACATTGTATGGATGAATATACTTTTAGTAAAGTTGATATTTCAAGAAAAAGATTTATGGGATTAAAAGTATATATCTTAGAAAATAAAAATCATATAGGGATAGGATAAAATGGATATTCAAATTAATGTGCCAAATGGAAAAAGTGGTGATTGGATAGTTGAATCTTTTGAAATTTCAGAAGAGGATGCTAAGTTTAATAATATGAGAGCAATGTTTAGCCCTGGACAAAGGATAGTAAAACCTGGAATATTTAAAAGACTTATGAGGAATAGTACTGTTGTAATGTCTAATACTCCAGCAGAAATATCAGACCACTTATCTTTTATATATAAAGCAAAAAAAGTAAAAAAAATATTAATAAATGGGTTAGGTCTTGGAGTAGCATTATCAGAAATTCTTAAAAGTGATATTGTAAAATCCGTAACAATAATTGAAAAATCAAAAAATGTTATAAATTTAGTTTCAGATACATATAAAGATAATAGAATTAATATTATTAATTGTGATGCTTTTGAATTTAAACCACCAAAAGGGAAAAAATATAATGTTGTATGGCATGATATATGGGATTATATATGTAAAGATAATCTTAAGGAAATGACAAAATTGCATAGAAAATATGGAAAACGTACAGATTGGCAAGGTTCGTGGTGTAAAGAATTATGTAAACGATATTAAAGGTTTGTTGAGAGGTATTAAATGCTAGACTTGTTTAAAGAAGGATTAGACGATCATGTTGTTTTATCTAATTTACATTGTCTAAATACATTGGAAAAAAAGGTTATTGTATTGACTTTGCTTGATTGGCAACCAAAGGAAATTGGTGATAATATAGGAGAATCAAGGCAATATATATCAGTGGCAAGATCAAATGCTGTTAAGAAATTAAGAAAATTAAATTTAAAAAGAGATGATTGAATGAAAATTAAATATATTGTTTTGATTATAATTGTTTTGATGATTTATGGTATAGTATTTGGGATTAAGGATGGTAAAATTAACAATTTAAATAAAAGCATTTTAGAATCTAAAACAAAGAATGAACAAATAGAGAAAGAACTATTGACTTGTAAGTTAAATGATGTTAGGTTGAGTTTAAGAAATGCAGAGTTGAGAATAAAACAGGTTAAAATTGATAAATTAATAAATATTAAGAAATTGCAATGGGTTAAGAAAAAGGCAAATTTTAGAATCCAAGATGACTTTCTAATAGATATTATTTTAGAAGCTGAAAAATATGATAATGGTTTACTTATACTTGCAATAATAGCAAAAGAGTCTAATTTTAGACAATATGCCCACCATTTAAGGATGAATGCAAGGGGATTAACACAAATTAGACCTTATATATGGTTTGATGAATTAAAACAAAATGATATAATTGATCATAGTAATGAGTTATGGGACTATAAGAAAAATATTGAAGCCTGTAATTATATATTAAATGATTATTTTAAAAGATATAAAACATTAAAAAAGGTCTTGACAAAATACTCAGGAAATGCTAATATGTATAAAGAAAAAGTAACTAAAAACCTAAAAGAATTGGAGAAGATATAAAATGTATAAAAGAGAAAATATTGGTGAAATCGTAACTGATAAAAATGGTGTTAAAGTTAAAATTGTTGATCAAGATAATGAATGTGAAAATTGGGGATGTGATGGATGTTTTTATGATTCTATTCCAGATGTAGGTGGAGATATGCAGTGCAACCCAATAAGAGATGATAATGGTAAAATAGGTTGCTCAGATGGTGATTTTATTTTTCAAGAGGTGATATTATGAAAATGTGGTGGAAACAAAATATTTATTTTAATCAACCTCTAATGAGAAATATATTTAAATTAGGTTATAAAGAATTCAACAAAAATATAATATAAAAATTTATCCATTATTTAAGGAGAATTAAGAATGAAAATTAAAGAAGATGTAGCAAATGTACTGGCAAACTCAATAATTGAAGATAATAAACTTTTCCTACCTGATACACAACTTGAAAGAAAGCTTTATACAGATGTAAGTAAAGTATTAGTTGTCTTAAAAGGAAAATGGAATAGATCAGCTAAAGCACATGTATTTGCTTATAATCCAACTGATATGATCGAAGAGGTTTTACTTACTGGTGAATATGTTGATGATAAAAAGATTTTCCAGTTTTTTGAAACTCCAGAACTCCTTGCACTTAAATTAATTTATCTTGCAGATATTAAAGATGGTGAAACACTTTGTGAACCAAGTGCTGGCAAGGGTAGAATTGCTCAATATTTAACAGGATGTGATAAAATTGAATTAAATCCTGAATGTACTGCTTTTCTACAAGATAATATGAGAAATCTAGGTGGTGAAATTATTCAAGCTGATTTTCTTACAACAACTAAACGTTATGATGTATTTATTGCAAACCCTCCATTTGCAAAACAGCAAGACATTGATCATGTAAATCATATGATTAACCTTGCAAATAGAAAGGTTATTTCAATTATGTCTGCAAATGTTTTATGGAGAGATAATAAAAAGACTATTGCTTTTAGAGAAAGAGTTGAATCACTTGGTGGTGAATTTACCTTAGTTGATGATGGTGCTTTTAAAGAAAGTGGTACAATGGTAAAAACTTGTATTGTCAATATTGATATTCCACAAACTGTAGAAGAGAAGATATAAAATGAAAATTAAAAATTTGATTGATATGGAAGGTGGAGAAGTAATTGATTGGCTGATTGAAAATCAAGATAATTATAAATTAGTAGAAATAGGTTATTTTGTTGAAGTTATAAGAATAGAAGATAATATGATTTCAAAAAGATTTGGGCCAATGAGTGAAAGAAAAGCGGAAAAAGTTGAAGATGGAAT
Source organism: Lutibacter sp. (assembly GCF_013139515.1). Classification (GTDB taxonomy): domain Bacteria; phylum Bacteroidota; class Bacteroidia; order Flavobacteriales; family Flavobacteriaceae; genus Lutibacter. The sequence goes on along the minus strand of NZ_WTAR01000030.1, from coordinate 10,672 downwards.
AATGATCAATTTAAATGATGATTATGTTACAAGAATTATTAATAATAAAGAAGATTAACAAAGAACTTGCACAGTAACATTTAATGTGTTACTGTGCAAAAAAGAGGTTATCTATGGTAGGTTTCCAAATCGTGGATGTGTCTTTCTTTTAATTTCAGGCATGAGATTAATACAATGTAAGGCATAGGGTTCGCTACCTAGACCTACCACCATTTAAATGAGGTTAATAATGGAATTAAGTGAAGTTAATAAACAAATAGATAGAAATTTTCAATATCTTGTTCATTTTGAATTGATTAAAGATGGTATTCTCATAGCTGATCATTTTCCTAATGTTGAAGATGGCGAAGAAGGTTTTTCTAATATAAAAGATGCTATTAAAATTGGTGAAAAATATGCAAAAGCTACTAGAGGTTATACTTGCAATTTTTATCTCATAAGGTCTGATAATTTTACTCCAGTTGGAAATTGGAAATTAAAAAATAGGTGAAAATATGTATAAATTTATAATGATATTATGTCTGTTTTTATTGCAAGGTTGTTATCAAAAGATTGATAATATTGAAATTAAAAAAGCTATTCAATATTGTGAAGATCGTGGGGGGATTTATTATATACAAGAATCATTTACAAGTGGAACCTATATCACTTGTAATAATAATGAAAAAGTTTATGATGTTGATATAAAATTAATTGGTAATAATTAATGGATTGTTCATGTAATGTGTCAAATAGTTATGATGACTGTGAATCAAGATGGGGTTGTTGTGAAAGAAAGGCAAGAGTTTTTCATGAATGTTATGAATGCGGTTGTGAAATAGCATATGGAGATACCTACTGGTTCCATACATTATTTGGTGAAGATACTATAAGTAATTTTAAATATTGTAATGATTGTCAAAACATAACTTGGCAGTTTTTTAAAAATGGTTGGATGTTTGGTGATATTTGGGATAGTTTAGAATGCTATTTTGATGAAAATTGGAGTGAAGATTTACCTAGTAGTTGTATAATTAAACTACCAAAAGGTGTAAGAGATAAAGTTTGTGATATGTTAGAAAAGATACACAAAAATTGTTTAGAAACTGAAAATAAATATGCTTCTGATATGTATAAAAGGGTATAGGGTTTATAATATGAGAATTCGGCCTAGACGGATTAATGTAAACATGGTCACAAAGATGAATGTTCACCAATTAATCTAGGAAAATTAAAATGTTAAGGAGTACTTAATGACTATTAGGATAAGACCAAGAAAAATTAATCAAAAAATAGAGCGTAAGATTTTGATTAATTTAATATGTGATACTGATTATGCAAAACAAATTTTACCTACTATGCAAACTGAAACTTTAGAGATTTCTTGGGGTAGAAAATTATTTTATTACATTAAAAATTATTTTGATCAATACGAAGAATCCCCTAGAGAAGCAATTGAGGATATTTATACTGTTGAAATAGACAATCTTGATGAATCTGAAGCAAAATTGATTGGTGGATTCCTTGAAGATCTTTCTGATGAATATGTTGAAGATGAAAATAAGAATACTAAATATTATGTTGATGAAACTTTGCCTTATATAATTTCAAGGAATTATGTTATACTTTCTGAAAAAATCAAAGCTAATGCAAATCTTGGAAATACACAAGAATGTGAAAGTTTAATTCATAATCATAAAGAGATTAGAATATTATCAGCACAATATGTCAATTATCATGATCCAGAGATAGTTAAAGATGTTATGAAAGCAAGTGTTGACAATTCTATCTTTGCATTTCCAGGTGAATTAGGAAAACTTGTTGGTAGGTTTGAACGTGGTAGATTATATGGTGTTATGGGAAGATCAGGAATTGGTAAGTGTCATGGGAAAGGTACAAAGATATTAATGTATAATGGTTCTATTAAAAATGTAGAAGATATTACTGAAAATGATATTATTATGGGTGATGATTCAATGCCTAGAAATATAAAATCATTAATTAAAGGGAATGAAGAACTATTTAAAATTACATTAAAAAATGGTGATAATTATACTTGTAACAAATCTCATATATTAAGTTTAAGAGCATCATCAAATAAATCAGTGTATAAGAAAGGTTATATTTACAATATATCTATAGAAGATTATATAAAATTACCAAAAAGACATAAAATAAATCTTAAAAATTATAAAAAAGAAATTGAATTTAATAATCAAAAAACAATTATAGATCCATATCTTTTTGGAGATTGGTTAGGAGATGGGAAAGGTAAAAGGATTCATCAACCTTATTTAGTAAATGATAGACAAACAAGATTAGAAGTTTTAGCAGGTTTAATTGATACTAATGGACATTTAATTAATAAATGTTTTGAAATTGCTACAAAATGGAAATCATTAAGAGATGATATTTTATTTTTAGCTAGATCCCTTGGATTTTCTGTAACACATAAAATTAAAATTGTAAATGGAGTTGATTATTATAGAATTTATATTAGTGGAAATACACATTTAATACCTTGTAGAACTAGAAAAAAGGCTGGAAAAAGATTAATGAATAAAAATCCATTAAATTATGGATTTGAAATTGAATCAATAGGGCATGGTGATTATTATGGATTTTCTGTAGATAAAAATAATTTATATTTACTTGGAGATTTTACAGTTACTCATAATAGTTGGACTTTAAGAGAAATTGAAATTGTTGCAATGAAAAATAGATTAAAGTGTTCAGAATTTAATCTTGAAATGAGTAAAGAACAACTTGGTTTAAGGCATTATAAAAGGATTACAGCAAAGAGTTTTAATGAAGGTGTTTTTATGTATCCTGTTGCTGATTGTAAAAAGAATCAAATCGGCATGTGTCGTAAAAAAGAAAGATCATGTGATATTATTCTTCTTGATGCAAATGGCATAAAGCCAGAATATGGTAAGCAAAATGATAAATATATTGCTTGTTCAGCCTGTAGAGGGACAAGTGATTACCAATTTGAAACATGGTTTGAACCAGTTAAGAGAAGTGAAATGACTGAAGAAGGTTTGATTAAAACAGTTAAATCGTTTAATTTAATGTATGGTGACAATCTAAGAACAAGAGCATTCCCAAAGTTTACTGCCACTGTTGGGGATATTGAACATGAATTAAATATGATGGAAGATAATGAAGGTTTTATACCAGATGTATTAACAATTGATTATGATGATCTCATCCTACCAGAAAGATTTTATGATAATGGTAGAGATGGTCATGATGAAATATATAAGAAGCTTGGTGGCCTTGTTCAAAGAAAAAATATATGTGGCTTTCTTGCAATACAAACTAATAGAGAAGGAGCTAAGAAAAAAAGTAGTAAGACTACAGATATTGGTCAAGATTGGAGAAAGTTTCAACATCTTGATGGTTTGATTATGTTAAATCAAACAGATATTGAAAAGAAATCTGGTATTTTAAGAATTGGAATGGGTAAACTTAGAGATGGAGAATTTAATTTAAGTGATGAAGTAGCAGTATTGCAGAATCTTAGTTTAGGTCAATCATATTTGGATAGTGAAACATTGAGGAAAAATACAGATGGAGATTGATATGAGACAAATAGTGTTTGCAAAGAGATATGTTGATAATTTGGCTAGAAATAAATGGAAGTATAAAAAATGGGAGCTTTATACTGAAGGTTATTATTGTTTAGAATTTAACTTAGGGTGATATACTAATGGGTGATTATTGGAAAGATAATAATATTGAAAAGCCACAACAGGTAGTTGTCTGTGCCGCTTGTAGAAGTGGTGAAGTAATATTTAGTGGTGCAAGACATTTTGATAAAGTTATGAATTCACAAATAAGGGCCGTAAAAGAATATAGGAATCTACATGGTTTCACAGAAGGTTTCATTGATCAATTTGGTGATTTCTTAACCAGGAAAGAGGCAATGAAAATTGCTATTGCTGCTGGACAAAAAGTTGATATTGAATGTGGTTGTGGTGGACATAAAGATATATTATTCAGTGAAGGATTGTATTAATGAAACATAAAATGAGTAAAGATGTATTAGAAGCAGTTGAATCTGTATTTAAAAAATTAAATAAGTTGACAACTGAAGAATTTCATGATTTAATGGATAAACATTCAAGGGAAACTCCATAAAATGCAGAAGCAATTAGAAAAAATAAAAACTAAAAAATAAAACGCTTGAATGGGAGCATTTTATTATGTGGAAAAGAAGTATTAATGCCCATTAATTAGTTACGGAGTTTATCTATGAAGTATAATATAATTTACGCAGATCCTCCTTGGGATTATGGAAACACTAAAAACCATACTGGTAAGTTTTGGGGGATAGCGGAGAGGAACTATGATGTGATGAAATTGAAGGACATCAAGGAACTCCCTATCTCTAGAATTACACATGATAACTGTTATCTTTTCATGTGGGTGACATCTCCATTCTTAGAAAAAGGGTTTTCAGTAATAAAAGAATGGGGCTTTAAGTACGCTACTGTCGGATTTGTTTGGGTAAAAATGAGGAACGATATGAGCGAAGTTCGTAGGGACGGATTAGGTAAATACACTATATCTAATGCTGAATATTGCCTGATAGCTAGAAAAGGTAAATACCATAGAGAGGCTAGGAACGTTCAACAGATAGTTCAAGCCCCTAAGAGAAAACACAGTCAGAAACCGGATGAAGTTAGAGATAGAATAATATCTCTATGTGGTGATTTGCCAAGGGTCGAGTTGTTTGCAAGACAAGCAACCGATGGGTGGGATACATGGGGTAATGAGGTTGAAAACAATATTATATTACCAGGAACTTGATTTAAGCACAAAGGTAAGCAGAAGCAATTAGAAGAGGGATGACAATTGATTAGTGTAAATGAAGCATTTAGAAACTTTTTAAATAGGACAACTTGTTATGGTGATAAGTCTATACATTGGCAAAGTCCAGATAATGAAAGATTTGTTATATTTAAACATCATTCTCATTCTACTTATGTGAATAGATTTACAGGTAGTGTAAATTGTGAAGTATATTATGCTTTATATGATTTACATAATATACCAGATGATATATATCGTGGTGAAGGATGTATGTTGAAATTTAAAGGCCGATGGAAAAAATACAATTTTGAATTAGTAGATAAATTTATCAAGGAGTATTTATGCCGAGAAGAAGAAAAGAAAGGAGAATTGAAGAAAGAAGAAATTCAAAAATAATTGATAAAGATACATTTTTATATTGCGAAGATTCAAATAATATGGTATATATAACTTATTGCATTGATTGTGACAAGAAGTGTAAATTTAAAGAGTTGACTAAATTATTAGAATTGTAAGGAGAAATATGAAAGTTTACGCTTGGCCCGATGGGAGTTTTGTTAAAGAAGTTTATTTTTGCGAAATAGAATATGCTTCTTTTGGTGATGATTATATGATTATTACAGTACATGATGATATTGTTAGTAATGGAGATATAGATGAATATGTTTTACAAAAAGTAAATGGTCAATAATAATGGGAATATTTCAAAAAGTAAGATGTGATGGTGGCTTGTGGAGAAGAAAAGAAAATGGATTATCATTTATATACCCTTACACCTACACCGCCTTCTGATTGGCATCAAGAAACTAATATTGGTGATCAAATAGTTTTTGGTGGATCTAATACATTCTATTATTGCCCTAAGTGTTGGGAAAAGAAAGAAGCTGAAAAACCAAAAACAAAAATTGAAACAGATATAAATAAATTTTTTAGAAAATTAAGCAATAAACGCAATTCTAAAGAAGAACACTTTTAAGGAGATTAAAATGAAGTTTAAAATAACTAGAGAAGAACCTGAATATAAACCATATACTATTAGTATTACTTGTGAAAATATTGAAGAATTATTAGAAATGCAATGTAGAATGGAAATAAGTAAAATGAAATTATATAAAACACTTTTTAATGAGGGTTATAATAAAGAAAGTGGCCCAAAAGGTTCCCGTTTGAATGGTATTACTAATCTTAGGAGATCAATTTCTAACATATTAGGTAAAAATTCTAATTTTAAAAACTGCCATAGGTAAATATTATGATGATTAAGAAATGCAACGTTTGTGATGAAAATGAAGAAAGTACCATAGATAAAATATATGGAGTTTGGTTTGCTGATGATAATGAATTACAAGAATCAAAAAATACTAATATTCATATATGTGAAACTTGTATAAAATCAATAAAAGAGTTTAAATTACCTGGAGAAAATGGAGTAATTAAATGAGAAAATATTTTTGTGATAGTTGTGGAATAGAAGTGGGAAATTGATGCTGCAATTTATAGAGATATATTTATTATTAAAAATAAATTACCAATCAAATTAAATTTTCCTGAACTTAAATACAATGTCATCATTTAACACAGAAAGATATCTAAATGATAATGGAATACCATATAGAACTCATGGTGGCAATATTGTTTCAGGTTATTTTAATATTGCATGTCCATTTTGTGGAGATCATGGTTTTCATAGAGGTATACATCCACAAAATGGGTATACTAATTGTTGGAGATGTGATAAACAATCAATAGAATCTTTAATTAAAGAACTTGAACAGTGTTCATGGAAAAAAGCATTTTCTATAGTTAAAAAATATTCAATTAAAGATTGTGATATAATTGAATCTAAAGAAGAAATAGAATATAAAACAACTTTAGATCTTCCAAAAGATTTTTCTCAGCATTTTCCGCAAGGCTATAAAGAATATATAGAAGATAGAGGTTTTGATTTTCTTGAATTGAGAAAAAAATATAATATACTTGCTTCTGGATCTCATGGGAAATACAAATTTAGGATCATTATACCTATTTTCATGAATGGAAGAATGGTTTCTTATGTTGGAAGAGATGTTACAGATAAACAAAATGAAAAATACAAGTATTGTGAAGAAAAAAATGTAGTTGTTCCTAGAAAAGACTTGCTATTTGGTTTAGATAGTGTTAAAAGTAGGACAGCGATTTTGACAGAAGGTGTTTTTGATGCAATTAATGTTGGTGATGGTGCAGTTGCAATGCTTTCAATTAACTTTACAAGGAGTCAAGTTTTACAGTTGAAAGAAAAAGGAATTGAAAACTTCTATCTTGGATTTGATAAAGGTGAATTAGCTCAAAATAAAGCAAAAGAGCTTGAAGGCATGTTGACATTTGCTAAAAATATAAATTATATAGAATTACCTGAAGGAGTGGATGATCTTGGTGAATTAAATAAAGAAGATGTTAAATCTTTAAGGAGGATTATATTTTGAAAAAAATAATATGTGTGGATAATTTTGATAGAAAAATAAGTGATGATATTTTAGTTGCTGATAATGTTGAAGATAATTATTCTGAAATTATTGCAAATTTCTTAAATAGGTTATATTTAGGTGATGATTCTCAAAATTATTTTATTAGCGTTGAATTAGATTGTAAATTATTTAAAAGAGAATATTAATATGAAATGTAATAAATGTACATATAATAGTTTAAAACAAATGATTATGGGTGGAAAACCATTTCAATATTCTGGTGATATTCCATGTCAAAGATGTAAACATCTTTTAATTGAAAATGATGAATTTGTACCAGCAAGCTTAGAGATTGATAAAAATCTTTGGGGTACTTTTGAAAAACATTATAGGGTGAAAGAATAATGAGTGATAAAGGTGAACATTTAGTAGAACATTTAGTAGAACATTTAGTAGAACAGTTGTATTTTATAAATAAATATGGGTATCTATATTATATAGATGATAGTATTATATCTAAAGTAAGTTTATTTATATATAAATTTACAAAAGGTGGTTATTGGAAAGATATATTTGTTAAAAAACAATATGGTAGTTATTCTTATTCAAGAAAATATTATACTGAGGATCAATTGAATGACTTTATCTCCTAAATTTTGCCATCTTCATAGGCATTCGTCTAATTGCCTAGATGGAAATACGATTATTTATAATTGTATAAAACATAATAATTCAAGAGAAACTTATAGAAATGATTATACTAGATTGGATAAATGCAAAACAATTAAATACTTATATGAATGTAAAATAGGAAAAGGAGTTGGATATACATATAAAAAATACGCTATAAAAGTTTGGGATGGAGAAAATTTTGTAAAAAGTAAAATTAAAGATATTGTAAAAAGTAAATATAAAAAGAAGTTATTTGAAATAACTACTGAAAATGGTAAAAAAATAACTGCTTCTAAATTACATAAATTTCTAACCCCAAGTGGATGGAAAACATTAAAAGTTTTAAAAAATAATGATTATATTTTATGTAATGGTGAATTAAAGTTTAAAAATTATGATTGGTTAAAGAAAAAATACAACGATGAAAATTTAAATCAAGAACAAATTGGAGATATTTGTGGAGTTAATAGAAAAATAATAAGTAAATGGATTTCCAAGTTTAAACTTAAAAAAACAAAATCTGAATGGATGAAAGGTCATTATGTCAATCCAAAAACAATAGAAAAAATAGTAAATAAAAAGAAACAAAATAGGTATAACTTACCAGAACCAGTGACAGAAAGTAATGCAAGAAATAGATCAAAGAGATGGTTTGATATAGAAAAAAAATGTAAAATATGTGGAACAACTAAAAGAATAGATATTCATCATATTGATAAAAATCCAATGAATTGGGAGGAAAACAATTTAATAGCTTTATGTAAAAAACATCATAGGCAAAAACATTCTAAATATCCTTATACTGCAAAAAAAGAAAGAATAACTTCTATAAAATATATTTGTACAGATTATGCTTATGATATAGAAGTTGAACATGAGAAACATAATTTTATTGCTAATGGTTTTATTGTTCATAATAGTTTATTAGATGGTATTGGTAAACATGAAGATGCTGCTAAACGTGCTAAAGAATTAAATTATAAATATTTAGGAATATCAGATCACGGGAATATTGATGGCTTGATCAAACATCAATCAGCTTGTGAAAAGAATGATGTTATTCCTATCATGGGATGTGAGTTATTTATTGTTCCAGATGCAACTATTCAAGAGAAGGGAGATAATAGAGGACATCTCACTTGTTGGGTTGCAAATCAAACAGGTTGGGAAAATCTATTGAAAAATCTTTCTTATGCAAATCTATATGGGTTCTATTATAGACCTAGAACTGATTATGAATATTTTCTCAATAATTGCGAAGGGTTATGTGTTGGTACTGCTTGTGCTGGCAGTTTTCTTACTAAACCTGGAGGATTAGATTTTTTTGATAAATTATATAATAAAATAGGTAATGATCTTTATCTTGAAGTAATGCCACATAGTTTAATTGAACAATCTGATTTAAATGCTTTATGTTGTGAATTAGCAGAAGAATATGATTTAAAACTATGCGCTTCTCAGGACTGTCATTACATATATGAAGATGATGCTGAAACACAAGAAGTTCTTTTGGCAATGCAAACCAAAACTACTTGGGATGATCCTAAAAGATGGAAGTTTAATATAACAGGTTTACATCTTACAACTCCAAAAGAAATGAAGAAACAGTTTGACAAACAATGTGTTTTAGAGTATGATGAATATAATGAAGCAATGAAGAATACTATTGAAATTGCTAAAAAATGTGAGAATTTTAGAATAGAAAAAAAGGAAATTAGTCTTCCTGAAGTTCCAAGGTTTAAAGGTATGGATGAAGATGATGTACTAATTGATTTGTGTGAACGTGGTTTTAAAAAAATCTTCAGTGAAGAAATAAAATTAAGAGGTGAATTATGAAAGAAATGCCTATATTGACAATGGATCTTCGCTATATGAGGGAAGAAATTAAATGCGCTATGATGGTAAAATCTGATGAAGTAACAGAAATGGTTAATCAATCAGTTGATAAAACCTTCTCAACTTTAAATATCCAACACCTTATAGATGTTGAGGTTGAAAAAGTAATAAAAGAATGTATATGTGATATCAGTAATAATTATGAAATGAAAAAAATATTTTCAAATATAGTTATTAATCATCTAAATAAAAAAGAGGGATTATAATGAAAGAAATAACTTATTTTATTTGGAATACACCATTTTTAGAATTATTGCCTTTTGCTATTATATTTTCTATTATTGTTAATTTTACATATTGTCTATTAAGGGGGTATTAATATGTTTTCAATAAGACAAAAGAGAGAAATTTCTGATTCAATTCAAAAAATTCTAAGAAAAACTAACCATGATGAATTGCCAAAAGGTGAAATTCAATTTGCTATTCATATAGATGGTGCTGAAAATTGGAGTTGGGCAGACATCCGAAACAATGGTGCTATTACTAATCCAAGCAAAAATAATTGGAATGAAAGACAAGACAAGGTGAATTGTAATGAATGATAGAGAATTATATAAACGTGGTGAAAAGAAAAACAAGTATAAAGATTTGCCAAATGAGTTGACTTGTGGTGATTGTTTTCATGATATGAGATGTTATTATGCATATGGAATGAATAAATTAGATGAAGTATGTTACTTTAAACCACAGCAATTTATTCCAAAAATTAAAAAATATGACTTGACAAATGTTCCAATTTCGTATAATGTAATTGAAAATGATGACAAATATCTTGTTTCATGTGGAACTGTTGGAAGTGTTAGTTTTGAATTAACAAATGAAAACGATGCAATCTATTTAACTAATTTATTTAATATGATTAG
>NZ_WTAR01000026.1 GCF_013139515.1 Lutibacter sp. | reverse complement strand
CCAAAATAATTACACCTCCAATACTAATTGATATAAATAGTGTTTTTGAGGAAATAAATTGAAAACCAACTAGTAATATTAAAAAAATTGAAATTGAAATAATAATGTGTGGTACATTAAAAAACTGCTTAAAAATTTTCCAAACCAATTTCCAATATTTTATATTTAGTGCTTTTGAGCGTGCTTCTAACACATCCATAAATCCAAAAATACCAAATTTTTTGAAAGAAATAGTTTTAGCATCCTCAAAAGAAAGCTTGGGTTGTTCTTGCCAGATATGTTCTATATTATTTGCTAAATGGTCAACTAATTCAGTTTGTACATCGTAATATTCTACGTAATGTTGGCGTGTAAATTTGTACAGTTGTTGTATTTGTTTTTCGCTCAGTTTCATAACTATGCTAATTTTGGATTTACAATAGTTTGCATTGTTTTAATAAATTCTTCCAATTCAGCTAATTTGTTTACAGTTTCTTTAGTACCATTTTCTGTGAGTTTATAATATTTACGCAAACGGTTATCAACTTTAGCAACCTCTACATCTAATAAGCCTTCAGCTTCTAATTTGTGCAACGCTGGGTATAAAGCTCCTTCAGTTATGTTCAATTCTCCTTTGGTAATTCCCTTTACTTTTTGAGTAATTTCGTAACCATACATTTTATTGTTTTCTTCTAACAACTTTAAAATAATGGTTTGTAAAGAGCCTTTATACAATTTTTGATTTCCCATTTTAATATTTATCTGTGACTATTCGCCGCTCAAATGTATGCATAATTTTCTTATGTATAACATTCTTAGGTATTCTTTTTAACAAAATGTTGTAGTTAGTTTAGTTACTTTTGTAGCCTTAAAACATAACTAATGTCAAAATTCCATTCACTTACTATAAAAGAACTAAAAAAGGAAACCCAAAATGCAGTTTCTATTGTATTTGAGATTCCTTCTGAACTTAAAAATGAGTTTCAATTTATAGCAGGACAATATATTACTATAAAAACCACAATAGCTGGAGAAGAATTGCGTAGAGCATATTCAATTTGTTCAACACCAAACAGCAATGAATTACGAATTGCTATAAAAGCTGTAGATAACGGTACATTCTCTGTTTTTGCGTGTACAATTTTAAAAGAAGGAGCTATTTTAGAAGTTTCAAAACCTGAAGGTAAATTTATATTAGAAACTTCTTCAAATAATAAAAATAATTATTTAGGAATTGCTGCCGGAAGTGGAATTACACCTGTTATGGCAATGATAAAAGCTACTTTAAACGAAGAAACTAAAAGTACTTTTACACTTATTTATGGGAACAAAACTGAAGCTGACACAATTTTTAAAAATGAAATAGATAATTTAAAATCTAAATTTTCAACGCAATTTAATATTCAATATGTGTATAGTAGAGAACAACATAGTGAAGCTTTATTTGGGAGAATTGACACTGGAAACATCAACTTTGTTGTAAAAAACAAATTCAAAAACTTAACTTTTGATACTGCTTTTTTATGTGGTCCTGAAGAAATGATAACTACCGGAAAAGAAACACTAATTGAATATGGTTTAACTAAAAATAATATTCATTTTGAATTGTTTTCTACTCCGGTTTCTTCAGAACAAAAAACTTCTCAAACTTTTGAAGGAACAAGTGAAATTACTGTACTGCTTGATGATGAAGAAACTACTTTTGAAATGGATACTAAAACAACCATTTTAACTGCTGCATTAAAAGAAGGTTTAGATGCTCCATATTCTTGCCAAGGCGGTATTTGTAGTAGTTGTTTGGCTAAAATAACTGAAGGGAATGCTGTAATGACAAAAAACACTATCTTATCTGAAGAAGAAATTAAAGATGGCCTTATTTTAACATGCCAAGCGCATCCAACTTCTCAAAAAATCACTATTGATTATGATGATGTCTAATTAAAAATAGTATTTTCACTTGCTATAAAACTATTTTATGACATTTAACGAAATAAAAGACGCAATACTCATCGGGTTTTTCTTATCATTTATGATTGGTCCTGTTTTTTTTATGCTCATACAAACTAGTATTATTAAAGGCGCTAGAGCAGCAATCGCGTTTGATTTAGGTGTTATATTAGGTGATATTGTATTTATTTTAATTGCTTACTACGGAAGTAAAAGTTTATTAGAACAAATTAAAGATGATCCACGTTTATTTTATATTGGTGGTTTAATTTTACTGGTTTATGGTTTAATTACATACTTAGATAAAAGTCAAAAAAAGGTTGTTCAAGATGAAAAATTAGTGCTTCCAGAAAAAACAAATTACGTAAAACTATTTTTTAAAGGTTTTTTACTCAACTTTATTAATGTAGGTGTTTTGGCGTTTTGGTTAGGGATGATTGTGATTGTTGGGTCAAATTTACAAATGAATTCAGCTAAAATATTTAACTATTTCACAGTAATTTTACTTAGTTATTTAATTACTGATATTGGTAAAATCCTATTAGCAAAACAACTAAAAAAGAAGCTAACCCCAAAAATTACCTATAAAGTAAAACGAACTATGGGTATTATTTTAATGATTTTTGGTTTTTTCTTAATTCTTAAAGGCTTCATTCCAAAAGAAAAATTGAATTTGAATAATGTTATAGAGCAAAAACATTAATTTATTACAACACAATGTTTATAGTTTAACAAAACATTAAAAAAATTGTTAATAAACTTAATTTTGTGATAATCTAAAACGTTTCTACAAAAGTTTTTTTACACAAATTAACTTAAAATACAACCCCTTATGAAAAAAATTACTTTTTTAGAATTATTTATTATCCCTTTATGGTTAACAGCTCAAATTGGAGTTACTACATTTACACGGACATTCGCATATATTAAAATATCAACCAAAATAAAAATACTTAATACACAACATTATGAGTGATGGTAGAACACGAAAAAATATTCAAATTGGTTCAACTGTAGAAATTGTTCAAAAACACCACCAAAGAAGTGGTGAATTAACTGAAGGTATCGTAAAAAAGTTGCTTACTAATTCTCCAAATCACCCACATGGAATAAAAGTTCAACTAGAAACTGGTGAAGTAGGAAGAGTTAAAAGAGTTGAAAGTTAACTATTATAGTTTTTTAAAAAATCTTCTAAAGGCATCGGTTTTAAATTTCTAGATTCGTAATGTTTTACATACGTGTTGTAATTCCGTCTAGCAAAATTAGTAATGGAGGTAAGCGTAGAGCGCTCTGTTAAATTAATAGTTTTCATGAGTTATAAGTTTTAGGGGTTGGTTCACTCTTTAACATGCTATAAAGCTACAACACAAACACTTAACATGCAAGAAAATTTACATTTTATTATTAATAACTTACTGTTTGTTTTGTTTTTCACGCCACTTGTTTAATTATTTGTGTTCTGGAATAATTCCTCATGTTGTAGTTTTTAAGGGTTTTTAATAAAAATCAGCTTCAAAAAACCACAAACTATAATTTTATTAAATTTACTGAAATTAAAGCCTTTACATTTAATAATTATGAATCTCTATAATAAATACATTCTACCAAAAGCAATTAATTGGGCTTGCAGTCAAAAGCCTAGCATGAAACAACGAGAGAAAATAATTCCTTTAGCTAGTAAAAATGTGCTAGAGATAGGTATAGGCTCTGGTTTAAACCTGCCTTTTTACACTTCAGAAGTTAAAAAGTTAACAGCTATTGATCCTTCAAAAGAACTGTGGAAAAGAACACTTGTAAATACTCAACAATTGCCTTTTAACTTTCAATTTATTGAAGCGTCAGCAGAAAGCATTCCGGCAATTAGTAATAGTTTTGATTGTGTTGTAATAACTTACACACTATGTACTATTCCAAATTTAACTAAAGCTTTTTCTGAAATAAAACGCGTGTTAAAACCAACTGGAAAGTTTCTCTTTTGTGAACACGGTAAAGCGCCTGAAAACGGAATTCAAAAATACCAGAATATTGTAAATCCGGTTTGGAAAAAAATTGGTGGTGGTTGTAATTTAAATAGAAATATCCCTACTCTTATTGAAGAAAATGGTTTTACAATTAGCAAATTAGAAACTATATATCTTCCCGGTTGGAAACCTGCTAGTTATAATTACTGGGGAATTGCTAAAATTAAGTAACCTCATTTCGTTAAAACAGCTATTTATCACAAAATCAATTTTTTATACTTTAACCTTATAGTAAACTTTAAAAGATTTAGTATGGAAACTGCTGTTTTAATTTCAAAAATTATAGGTGTTATTTATCTCTCTTTTGGAATTGGGCTATTATTTAATAAAAAATACTATTCTAAAGTGCTTCAAGAATTATTAGAAAGTACTACTTATTTAATTTTTGGTGGATTTTTAGCAATTATTTTTGGATTACTTATTCTTGAATATCATAATATTTGGAGCAATAATTGGCCTGTTATAATTACTGTTGTAGGATGGGCAGCATTAATTAAAGGAATCCTTCTTTTGGCATTTCCTACAAGTTTTAACAGCTTTAAACCTTTATTTAAATCCAAAGGAGTTCTAAATTTTTTAACTGTATTTGTTATTTTTTTTGGATGCATTTTTAGTTATTTTGGTTTCTTCTCGAACTAATTTTAACTACTTCAAAACAAAACCGTAACAAAAGCTACAAAATAGCACGTTCAATTATGTGTAAATTTGCCTAATTTTTAATTTCACCTTAAATATAAAGGTTGCGAACAACTAAATCATATAAAACAGGTATTGCTACGCTATTGGTATTGGTGTTTTTTTCACCAGCATTAATTAAAGCGGCACATATTTTATATGCTGAACATCAACACGAACTCGTTTTAAATTCAAATACAGTTAAAATTAATGAATCGCATAACGATTGTCCAATATGCAAATTTGAATTTACACAACTAATTGCTTCTGAAAGTTATTCTGAGAAAACGCATCATATATTAGTTTCAGATTCCGCACCGCTTTTAAATAAAAATATTATAAAATCTTCTGCTTTATTATCATTTCATCTTAGAGCACCTCCAGTTATTAGTTTCTTATAAAATAGTCAACTACACAATCAAAAACATTTCATTAAAATCAAATTAATAGCTATTTAACATATCGTTATTAATTGAATATACACTATTATGAAACTAAACTATTATTGGTTATTAATATTATTAATTAGCCAGCAAATTTTCGCACAAAACACAGTAAAAGGCACAATAAAAGATATTACTTCTTATGAAGCATTACCCTATGTATCAGTCTATTTACCTGAATATAATAAAGGAACCCAAACCAATGATGAAGGTTTCTTTGAACTAAATAATTTACCAATTGGTGAAATTAAAATTCAATTTTCTTTTCTAGGTTATACAACAATTATTAAAACTATTTCTGTTACAGAACATAAAGAAATACAACTCAATATTAATATGGAATCTAATGTGTTTCAAGTTGAAGAAATTGTAATTTCTGGTGGAACTTACTCAACACAACACGAAAATGCCATTAAAATTGAACTTGTTAAAGCAAGTGAACTTTCTTCTACTGGAGCTCAAAGTTTTACAGAGGCTATTGTAAATATTCCTGGAGTTGATATGATTTCAAAAGGAACAGGTGTTGTAAAACCTGTAATTAGAGGTTTATCAATGACCAATATTTTATTGCTAAATAATGGCGTGAAAATGGAAAATTTTCAATTTTCAGAAAATCATCCGTTTATTATTGATGAATTTGGAATTGATAGAATTGAGATAATAAAAGGCCCAGCATCACTATTATACGGTTCAGATGCTGTTGGTGGTGTTATTAATGTTTTAAAAGAAAAACCTGCTCCTGTTGGAAGTATTATTGGCGATTTTAATTCACAATATCATTCAAATACTGAAGGTATTATCAGTAATTTTGGAATTAAAGGAAGTGCCAACACTTATTTTTGGGGAATAAGAGCTGGTGTTAAAAGTCATACCGATTATAAAGATGGAAATGGCAACTATATTCTAAACACTCGTTTTAATGAGTATAGTTTTAAATCAAATTTTGGTATTAATAAATCGTATGGTGTATTTCATTTAAATTACGATTATAATGCTCCTAAATTTGGAATGAGTATTGGCGATGCATTCCCTTTTATTACTGAAAACGGAAGAGAAAATAACTATTGGTATCAAGATTTAACAAATCATGTAATTTCTACAAAAAATACAATTTTTATTAATAAGTACAGTCTAAATGTAAACGCTTCTTATCAATTAAATAATAGAGCTTTACAAACAGATGAAACCAAGCCAGTGTATGAAATGGTAAATATAGATTCTAATACTTTTTCATATGAAGCAAAAGTTAATTTTTCTTCTTCAAATAAAACCACTTATATTTTAGGAGTACAAGGAGCTTTAAATAATATAAAAAACAATGATGCTCCAAATCATTTATTACCAAATGCTGATGTGAAAGATTATGCCATTTTTGGTTTTGCACAATTCAATTTATTTAAAAAAATAAAAGCACAAACAGGTATTAGATACGATTATAAATCAATAATAACAGAGCCTGAACCTAGTAGGGAAGCTGTTGATACAAATTTTGGAGATATTAGTACTTCTTTTGGAGCAACCTATAATTTAACTGATAAAATATTGTTTAGAACCAATGTTGCATCGGCATTTAGAACACCAAATATTGCAGAATTAACTCAAAATGGTATTCATGGTGGAAGATATGAGCAAGGAAATCCTAATTTAAAATCGCAAAGAAGTTACGAGGTAGATGCAAGTTCTCATTATCATTCTAAAAAAATAATGATTGATATTTCTGGGTTTTATAACAATATTAACGATTATATTTTTATAGCTCCATTTAATGAAACAACTGCAAATGGTGATATTATTTATAAGTATACGCAATCTAACGCAAAAATAGTTGGAGGTGAAATTGCTGTTGATATACTTCCTTTTAAGTGGTTAGTTTTAAAAACTAGCTATGCATATTTGCATGGTAAACAAAGTGATGGTAATTACTTGCCTTTTATTCCACAAAACAAACTTAGATTTCATTTAAAATTTAAAAAAGATGAAATATCATTTTTAGATGCACCATTTTTTAAAATTGGAGGAACTGTTGCAAGCAAGCAAACAAAACCAGCTATGTTTGAAACCACTACTAATGGCTATTTTTTAATGAATTTAGGTTTGGGAGCTTCTATAAAAGCAAAAAGACAACCAATCTCTTTTTCAATTCAAGTAAATAATATTTTCAATAAAACGTATATAGACCATTTGTCAACCTTAAAAGAACTGGATTTTTATAACATAGGTAGAAACATCAGTTTTAATCTTAAAATTCCTTTTTCAATAAAATAAATACTACTAATTAAAGCTAAAACCAATATCAATCATGAAGAAATCAATCATTACATTTATACAATTAAACATACTCATTTTAAGCGTCTTATTTACACTATTTAGTTGTAAAAATAAGCCATCCAAAGAAATTGTTCAAAGTCCAGAAAAACAACTAGATTTTAGTAAAGGTTTTCAATTATTAGAATCTAATTGTTTTGCTTGTCACAGTCCAAAAACAACTCTTGAAAACAGAATTGCACCTCCAATGGCCGCCATTAAAGAATATTATATTACTGAAGGTGTAACACAGGAGCAGTTTACTCAAAATTTACTAAACTTTATTGAAAACCCAAACGAAGAAAATTCAAAAATACCTTCTGCGATAGAACGTTTTGGTGTGATGCCAAAAATGAATTTCTCTCCAAAGCAAGTAAAACAAATTGCAGATTATATCTATAATTCTAAACTAGAGGAGCCAGATTGGTATGAAAATCATTTTCATCATGAAAAATATATTCATTTAGAAAATTTAAAAAATGAAGACATCTCCTATAAAGATCTTGGGTTAAAATATGCAATGAACACAAAGTCTGTTTTAGGTAAAAACTTAATTGTTGCTATTAAAAATAAAGGAACTGAAGAAGCTGTTGCTTTTTGTAATACCAGAGCTTTTAATATTGTTGATAGTGCTGGTGTTGCCTTAAATACGAAAATTAAAAGAGTATCCGATTTTCCAAGAAATGCAGCAAATAATGCTAATTCTACAGAGTTAAGTTATATTCTTAATGGTAAAAAAACCATTGAAAATGGCGGAAAAATGAAACCTTTAGTACAAGAAATAAATGAAAAAATGGTTGGTTATTATCCAATTTTAACCAACAATATGTGTATGCAATGCCACGGTACACCAAACACTCAAGTTTTACCAGCAACTTTAACAAAAATTAAACAATTATACCCAACCGATAAAGCTACTGGATATGGTGAAAATGAGCTAAGAGGAATTTGGGTAATTGAAATGGATAAAAAGTAGCTGTTTTACATTAATGAAATCTTTAAATTAAGTAATTTTATAACCTAATTATTAACTAATAAAGTTACAATGAATACAGTAAAACTAGCTTCAGATTTTAAAATTTCTAAAATTGTTTATGGACATTGGAGATTAACCGATTGGAATTTAAACAATCAAGAACTGCTAAAACTTAC
>NZ_WTAR01000087.1 GCF_013139515.1 Lutibacter sp. | reverse complement strand
ATTTGCATCCGCTAAGAGCAACGGTCTGGTAGTTCAGCTGGTTAGAATACCTGCCTGTCACGCAGGGGGTCGCGGGTTCGAGTCCCGTCCAGACCGCAAAAAGCATCTCAATTGAGATGCTTTTTTTGTTTCTAATTTTAAAAATATCATAGTCTTCCTATAGTCAGAGATAGTTTAGAAAAAGAAATTAATTTTTGGTTTTTTAGCTAATATTTATAACCTGTTCCTCCGTCATCTTCTAGAGTAGCACCTAATGATAATACTACTCGATTCACAAAATTAAAATAAGATATCACAAAAGTAGCATCTAAAATGGCATTATCAGATATCCCAAATTCTTTTAATTCGTTAATTAAGGTTTCCTCTTTTAAAGTTCCAGGATTTAAAGTGAGTGTTTTAGCAAATTTACATAAAAGAGTTTCTTTCTCAGATAAGTTAGCATTATCAAAATTTTCATGAAGTTTTTCAATTTTAGCATTATCTTTCCAATAATGGTTGAGTGCTTGTGAATGATGAATTTGGCAGTAATAACAATTATTAGAAATAGATGTTATTACAGCCATCATTTCTCTTTCAGCTCTGGAAAGATCAGATCTTGAAAACATAATGTTCATATATAAATCCATATGTTTTACAATACTTTCAGGTCGTAAACTTTGGATTTTATGTACTTCGGCTAATTGCCCTCTTTTTTACAAGGTCATCATAAATTTCTTTTAATCTCCCTGTAGCCTCAGAATGTTCAATCTGTTTAATTCTAGTCATATCATGTTTTCTTTCCTTTTTAAAAGGAAAGTTTCTAAAGATACATTAAATAACTATTTTATGTTATCATGTTTTTAAAATCAATAAACTAGCACTTTTTTTCTTACAGATTTATTTACACTTTTGGCAACTACAATAAATAGTTGACTTTTTGAATTTACCAATAGGTGGTGAACAGTTTGCCCTTCTAAATTTTGATTTAGTACTCTTCTACCAAGCATATCATAAATTACAACTTCTGTTTGCTCAGGAACTAAAGTAAGATCTACAATTATATCATTTCCATCATAATATATAAGTGCTGATAAATCCTCTTCAGTATTGTTTTCTTTTGGTGTAAAATGTAAAACAAATCTATTAGCGTCATCATCCTGAGAACCTTTAAATTGGTATGCTGGATTTTCTAATAAATCATGAAAGATTTTGGTTTTTTGATCCTCTAATAATACATAATCAAAATCTGAAAAATCAACATCTATTGTCAATGTGTAATTTTCATTACTCCCAGGTTTAAACATTAATGGAACTAGAGAGTTCTCAATGGTATCGGTCAAATACCTTACAGATAGTTCTTCATTTCCTACTTTAAAATATGTTGAAGGTGCAGTTTCAGTTGTGCTAAAAAGTTTAGCAGCACCAGACTTATTAGAAGTATGCCCAAATTGAAGTAAAACTTCATCAAATCCAAATCCTGAATTAGAAGCTATTTGAACTTTAAGATTACTTATCTTGTTTTTAATATTACTTGATTTCATCCAATTACTAGCACCAGTATGTAATCTGATATCATTGGACATACTAATATTGGCATTACTTGCAGCTCTTACAAAAAAGCCTTGCATTGGTGCTATATATTGAGTTACATCATTTGTGCCAACCAAGTCAGCTGAATTAAAAACACCATAGTTATTAGCCGCGGGATTCCATATCCACATATCGTAACCTCCACCAGAATCCAATAAATTAGAACGTGTCCATCCAGAGGAAGCTTTCCAATCAATTGATGATGGATATGGATTACCAATTAAATTAAATCCAGTTATCAAAGGGTCAGCAGTACTATTTGCTGTTAGAGAATAACTTACGTTGCCATTGTTTAAATTTCCTAAAAATTCATTGGTTGGATTTAATGCTTGAACAGCATATAAATAACCTCTACCGGTTACGAAATCAGCCAATGGGTGGGCAGCTGGCCAATCTGGGTTTTCAGGATCATCTGGTAACACGCCTCCATCATTTTTATAATACACCCAGCATGGTGTTGGTTCATCCCAAACATATAAATCATAGCCCGTACCATTTCCATAAGTTCCCGTTGGTTCCCAAGACGAACCAGCAATTGTTTGATTAGATATAGGAGTAGAAAGAAAATGCCAATCTTCTGCATCTCCACTAATATATCTCTCAACTGTAGCTGGAACATTATTTGTATTATGGATTAATGAAGCGGTTCCACTTTTTGAAGATTCCAATACAAACCCTGCATTACCAACTAAATTTGTTATAGTACCATTAACAGTTAATGTTTTTCCTGCTGCAATGGTACATTTTGAAGTATTTGATAAATTAAGGTTTGCACCAATAGTTAAATCGTTTGAAGTAGTAGTAATAGCGCTTTCTAACAATGCTAAATTGCCAATTATTTGAAAAGAAGTGGATGGTAGTGTTTTAATTCCGTTACCACTTAAAGATAAATTATAATAGCCTGTTGTACCTCCGTTTGGATTAATAACAGTTTGATTTGTACCATTATAATCTATGGTATTGTTATTGCTTGTAAAATCAAGGGCACTTCCACTTGCAAAAGAAAGTCCATTTTCTATTCCAATCACACTTCCTGTTGCAGGTTGCAACCATGTTTTATCATTAATAGTTAAATTATAAAAGTTAGTTGTTCCAGCAATTGAAACAGTATTAGCAAGATTTCCATTAGCAAAAATAACAGTCGCAGTACCTGCAGTAAAAGTACCGTTATTTACCCATGCATTGGTATCACCATAAACTGTAATATCATAATCGGTAGCACTAAGGGTTGCCCCAGCAACTATTTCAACAGATTTCACTTCAGAAGGAGCTATAATTGGCAATAAATTTGCATATGGATTAAGATCTCCATTATTATCATCTGGTAAATCATCAGGATGCGGAATTTGAATAGCGTTATCTGCTTGTGGCACGCCTCCATTCCAATTACCCGGTAAACTCCAATCCCCATCATAAGAAGGAGAACCATTACCTGTCCAAGTGTGAACAGCAACATTTGTATAACTTAATCCCCATTGTTTCACATCTAATAAGTTTGAAGTTGCAATATAATTTATTGCAGGACCAGTTAACTGAACCCAATTATTATTGACATCAACACCATTAAGGTTTCTTGGATAAAAACTAATAAAATTATTAACTCCAAATGCAGGGTCGTAAGCATCCCAATAAACTAATTGAGACTCATCAGTTTCAGCATCATGCAATTCGCTATCTAAGTAATGCAATTTTACAATCATTCTATCAGTTCCTCCGCTTTGCGCAAAACTGTAATGCCGTTGAATAGCTTCACTTCTCCAAGTTGGAGCCGCACCTATTGTAATTTTACATTTTACCCAAGTTGGTTTTATTCCTCCAGATACATTTAAAAAATTTAAAGATGTAAATTGATTTCCAAAACTATATTCAATACCGTCAGCAAAAACATGTTCACGTTTTACAATTCCAGTAACATCTCCAATTCCAACTGTAGTAGCATCTGCTCCCATATTAAGTTCATAGGTTGATGCTATTTCTAAACTACCTTTAGTTGTTGAAGGGTTTCCACTTTCCAAATTTAAAATGCCTGTAATAGCTATATTTCCATTTGAAATAACACCACCTATTCCATTTACAGTAAAGTTAGTTACATTTCCGCTAAATAAATCTGTTGGAAGTGTAATTGCTGAAGTATTTGTAAATATCATTTCAGCATTATTATCACTAGCATTAATATTTCCAGATGTTTTTGTTGGTGAGCTTCCTGACAATGTAAGTGTGTTTGCTAGTAGCGTAAATGTTCCTGAAGTTAATGCCAAAGCACCTCCAATACTCATATTTTGATTACCCAATGTAACTCCTCCTGAACGATTGATAGTTAAATCATTTATAGATGGTTCTGTATAGAATAGATTATTATTTAATGTTAATGCAGCTGTTCCACCAAAATTAAGGTTAGAGACAGCACTTACATCAATATTTCCAGAAGGGTTACTAATGGTTCCGTTTATTCCCAAGGTTGCATTTCCAACAATTAAATTTCCACCGTTTAATAATAAAACGTTGTTTACATTTATATTGGAAGCTTGGATTACGTCAAGTACATTATCTATAGTTAAATTATCAAAACTGGTTGTTGAAGTACCTAAAATAGTTTGTGCGATTGCACCATTAAACGTAATAATACCGGAAGACGTACTAGTAAAAGCACCATTATTTTCAAAATTCCCTGCCAGTAAATGGTTGAAATTTCCTGTAGCAAAAGTAGAACCATTACCAATTAATGTGTTTCCAGATATTACTAAAACTTCAGCAGCAGTAATATTTGCAGTTCCTGAGGTTGTAAAATCTCCCTGAATAGTTAAAGCTGTATTGGGCATTGTTTTAGTGCCACTTCCACTTAAAATCAAATTGAAATAACCACTATTCCCTCCAATTCCATTTGGATTTACAATGGTTTGATTTCCACCATTCCATTCTACAGTGTTATTTATACTTGAAAAATCTACAATACTGGTAACATCTGCTATTCCTACTCCTGCTATTCTTAAAATATTTCCAGGAACGGGCTGTAAAGTTGTGTTTGCTCCCACTTCAATGTTATAGAAATCTGTTATTCCTGCAATGGTTACAATTTCTGAAGCAACACCATTGTTAAAGATTACTTTACCAGTACTTGCATTAAAATCGCCATCATTCTTCCAGGCACCTGAAGATGCTAATATAGTAAGCTGAGAGATAGCTCCAGCGTTTAAAATACCAGCCGTTTGTATTACTAGTGAAAGGATGCTACTATTGGTGCTTGCTGTTATTATAGGGTCGTAAGTTGTTGAAGTAGCATCGGGGATTATAACATGTTTTGTTGCGCCTGGAGCAAAAGCAGGGTTCCAATTAGCGGAATCATACCAATCTGTACTTACAGAGCCTTCCCAAGTAATTATATCTGTATCTGATACTCCAAAACTGTGTTCTATTACACCAAAGCTACCGGGTAAATTACCAAAATCTGCATTACTTAAAGTAATCCAATTGTCAGTAATATTTATTTCTGTAAGGCCACGATCTAGTAATTCTGTAGTTGGTATTACATAACTAAAGAAACTTACATTAATTTCATCTAACCCGTTTAGTTCACTATCAAGGTAGTGTGATTTAATGACTGCTCTAGTTCCACTTCCACCAATTTGACTAATATCATAAACTCTTTTAATGCCATCTGTTTTCCAAGTTGGCACTGTTCCAATAGTAGCTTTTAGCGTTATTTCTGTTGGTAATGTTCCTATATTTGGAAATGTAACACTTGTAAATTCATTTCCAAAAGTGTATTCTATATTTGGTAAAATGGTTGTACGTCTAATTTTTCCTGTAACATCTCCTATTCCAATCGTGGTAGCCGTAGCTCCCATATTCAAGATGTAACTTCCAGTATCAAAACCTCCAATAATTGTTGATGGATTGGCACTTTGTAAATCCAAAATACCATTTATTGTAAAATCAGAACTTGTTATAACACCACCCGTTCTGTTTATAATTAAATTGTTAATTGATGGTGTTGTTAAAAACAATGAACTTGGCAAAGTTAACGCCGCAGTTCCACCAAAAGTTAATGATGATAACGAGTTTACATTTAAAAACCCAGCTGTTTTTGCAAGACCTCCATTTATTGTTAAGGTAGTATTTCCAACATTTAAGTTTCCGTTGGTAAGTGTTAGCACATCATTAACAACAATATCTTTAAATATATTAACGCTATTACTATTATTTATTATTAAATTTTCAAAATTTATTGCAGCATCTCCATAAATATTTTGCACTGCTGTTCCATTAAGCGTAATTGTTGTTCCGGCTGTTGCTATGAAGTTACCAGCAGTTAAGTGTCCACCAACATCAAAGTGTCCGCCTACACTGTGATTAAAAGCTCCTGTAGTAAAAGTAGCTTCATTCAAAATTTCTAGTTCGTTACCAATGGTTAAAGGTGCTTGTGCAGTAGCAGTTAGGTTTCCTGTTAAAATAAATTCATCAGCAATAGTCATTGCTGTAGTAGGCATTGTTTTTATGCCACTTCCACTAAGAATAAGTTTATAATAACCACTATCTCCTCCAATTCCATTTGGATTTACAATAGTTTGATTTGTACCATTCCATTCTACCGTATTATTTATAAGTGAAAAATCTACAAAACTTGTAACATCAGCAGTACCAGCACCTGCAATCCTTAAAGTATTACCAGAAACAGGTTGAAAAGTTGTATTTGGTCCAACTTCAATGTTATAGAAATCTGTTATTCCTGCAATGGTTACAATTTCAGCAGGTACTCCGTGGTTAAAAATTACTTTTCCGGTTCCGGGATAAAATAGACCATTATTAATCCAAGCACCCACATCTCCAGATACTGTAATGTCATAATTATCGACTGTTATAGAAGCTCCAGGTTCAATTTCAATAGTTTTAGCTACAGCTGGAACTGATCCGCTATTGAGATTTCTGGTAGGATATCCATTCGTGTCAATTGGAAGTATTGCAGGAATTAAAACATCTTCTGTTGCAAGTGGCACTCCTCCATCCCAGTTCCCTGGTAAACTCCAATCTCCTACAAAAGAGATTGAACCATTTCCTGTCCATGTTTTTTTTGTTACGTTAGAATAACTTAAGCCCCATTGTTTAACATCTAACACAGTTGATGTAGCTATAAAATCAATAGCCATACCTGTTAACTCTACCCAATTATTTGTGGTATTATTGTTAGATTTGCTACGAGGGAATGTATTGGTGAAACTTGGGCCTGGATACGCATCCCAAAACACCAATTTGCTCTCATCAGTTTCTGCTCCATGTAATTCTGAATCAAGATAATGTAAACGCGTAACTGTTCTATCTGTACCTGTTCCATCTTGTGCAAAACTATAAATTCTATTAATAGCTTCAGTTCTCCAACTTGGTGCAGTTCCAATAGCTATTTTACAACTTACCCAAACTGGTTTTATACCACCTGTAACATTCTCAAAAACAATAGATGTATTTTTATTCCCGAAAGTGTATTCAACATTGCCAATAAAAGTGTGAGCACGTTTCACTATTCCTATAACATCTCCTTCACCTATTGTAGTAGAGGAAATACCCATGTTTAATGTAAAAGTATCCATATCTAAACTTCCTTTTATAGAAGATGGATTTGCACTTTGAAGATTCAAAATACCATTAACAGTCAAATCGTCGCTAGTAGTAATTCCGGCTCCGTTAATCGTTAAATTATTTACATTCCCTGAGAAAACTAAAGCTGGAAGTAGTATTGCGCTTGAATTTGTAAATACTAAGCTAGCTTCAATATTACTTGAATCTATATTTCCTGAAGTTCTTGTAGGTGCATTACCTAAAATTGTTAAAGTGGTTGCTCCAACAGTTAAAGTTCCTGAAGTTAATATTAATGTTCCTTCAACACTCACATTTCCTTCTAAACGAATACCGTTTGAGCGGTTTAATGTTAAATTATTAAGTGTAATTGCAGGTAAATTAGTGCTTGCTCCACTTCCACCAATACTAATATTACTTGTGCTTCCGCCAATTAATGTGCCAGAAGTTGTTGTTGTTATAGATCCATTTATACTTAAAGTATTTGAACCAATAGTAAAAGCGCCATTTGTAAGTGCAAGTGCTGTTTGCACAATAAGATCTCCATTTAGTGTTAATCCGCTGCTGTTATTTAGTGTTAGCCCATCAAAAGTGTCGCTTACAAATGCTCCTGAAGGAATGCTTTGCGCTGTGGTTCCTTCAAAAATAACTATTGATGATGTGGAAGAAGCATCTATTTGATTAGTAGTAGCTTCAACTATACTGCCTGTTAAAGTAAATTGTTTTCCATTAACAACAAACTTTTTAGTACTTGTATTTGTAATTGAATTTAATGTACGGTTACTGTCAAGCACACAATCATTTGTTGGAGTTGCTGCAAAGGAAATATCAGCTCCGTTTGGAGGAATAGCTCCATTTTGCCAGTTTGCGGCAGTAGCAAAATCTGTACTTGTATCACCTTGCCAAATAAAACCAAGAGAAAATTCTAAAGCACCCATTTTAGGAGGGTTGGCCCTTGAAATCCCATCATAATCTGTTGTTATGCCTGGAATTGCAATACCTGGTATAGCAGCAGTTGTTATATAGTCTGAAGAATTAGTTCCTCCTGCAATGCTAAAATTTGGATCGGTATTTAAACTGTTTACATCTTGTGATGTTGCTGTTTGTAATAGTGCCAATGTATTTTGGTCTCCGCCAAAGTATCCAATTACCCCGCCAGTTCCATTAGCATAATAATCATTATAATCTGCAGTAAAAGTACCACCTGTTGTATTGTAATAAATAGCATAGTGACTTCCTGAACCTCCATTTCTAGCATTAAAAAGGATATTATTTCGTAAATCTCGGGTGTTACTATTCGTATTATATCTTAGGGCATATGATTTTTCTGAACTTGAATTTGTTCCAGAAAGATAAATTGAATTAAAAAACAGGTCAACTGTTTTACCCGAAACTCCAACATCAAACATCCCATAAAGTGTTGTGGATGTGCTTCCACCTAACGAGATAATATTATTAGAGTAGGTTATTTGATCTGTACTTTCATAAATTCCATAAATAGTTGCTCCCGTAGATGCAGCATCAACAGATATACTATGAATGAAGTTTGCATTAACATCACCTACATTAGACCCTGCCAAATTACTAAAATATAACCCAACAACATTACCTGTAAATGAAGAATATGTATTAGAAATATTAAATATTAAATTGTCACTAATTGATTGAACACTGGTTTCTGTAGATAAGTATACACCCACGGCAGAAGGTCTACTAATACTAGTATTGGCATTTGCAATTGAAATAGCACTAACTGTATTTTCGGTAACTGTATTTGTTCCTGATTGCACATATATTCCGTTTATCAATCCGCTTGTTCCAACCGCAGTATTCGACGTATTATTCTTTAAATTTGAAATTGTGTTTCGGTGGATACTTGTTGTTCCTGTGCTTGAAGAATAGATTCCATATACCTTTTGCTGATTTGCCGTACTCGCCGAACTAGCATAAATGCTTGAGGCCGTACTTGTACTTCCTATTGTATTGTTTACAATGTTGGTAATTCCAGAACCAGACAACTCTATTCCATAAATATGTGTTGAAAAACTTGATGTTGTAAGTCCTGTAATTGAACCAATGCTATTATTATTGCAATTAAGCTCTCCTGTACTTTTTATTCGAAAGGCATAAATGGTTTGCCCATTTGTTCCTCCAGTTACACTA
The DNA here is from genome assembly GCF_013139515.1 of Lutibacter sp. Classification (GTDB taxonomy): domain Bacteria; phylum Bacteroidota; class Bacteroidia; order Flavobacteriales; family Flavobacteriaceae; genus Lutibacter. The sequence continues at coordinate 8,063 of NZ_WTAR01000087.1, read as the reverse complement.
ATTGAATTTGTCCCTGTTGTTGCACCAATTGTATTTCCTGTTGTAGTCCCTATATTTATAGCTCCATCAACTACTTTAATACCAATCCAATTTGCAATTCCCGAATTACTCCAATTAAAATTTTGAATTGTATTGTTTTGTAATGAACTGGCAACTGTTGTTCCTACATCTAAATAAATAGCTCTGAAAAGATTATTGGTTGAATTGGTTTTTGTCCAGGCTGTTCCTCCACATTGCAGAGCGCTTCCACCAATATGGTTGTTTGAAACTATAAATCCGTTGCCAGAAGTATTTTCAATTCTTATAACATCATAAGCAACTGTTCCTGTTGGTGTAAAGGATGTTGTTTCATAAAAACTATTTCCATCTATAGTCCATTCCGTTGTGTTCGACGATAGGGAAATTCCTTTCGAAGCCGTTGAATGATTTAGGAAATCGTATATATTATTATTACTAATATTATTTCCGCTATTTACCTTTCCTATAGTTCCCAATGAATAAATTGCGTTTACAGGTCTGTTAGCATCTGCAGCATTGGTTATGTTGTTATTATTAATAGTATTTGTATTATTTCCACTTCCAGCAGTTGTGGTTGAAAAAAATAGAACTCCACTAGCTGTATCTGTTTCTGAACCTTTAATGGTACTATTTTTTATGGTATTGTTTGTTGCTCCATTTATAAAACGAATTGTTGATGTGCCTGCTGTATTTGCTATACTAGTATTTATGAAACTCAAATCTATAGCAGATCCTATTTCATTTACGCTACCATTTATTGTTACATTATCAGCGCCATTTAGATCAATAAGTGGTGTGGCCAAATTCCCGCTAATTGAAAGTCCCGTTTTTGTTGGATAGATATTAACTGACGAATAATTTGAACTTCCGGTACCGCTAGCATTTAAAATAGCCGATGAATATTCAGTGGTGTTTTCTTTTATTTTAATAGTTATAGTTCCTTGATGTGTTCCATCATTAATTTTATCAAAAGCATCTTTAAGTGTTGGGTAAAAAGTTGTTAAAGTTCCTATAGTGGCATTCACTTCAACAAAAGGAGGTGTATATTCAATCCACGTATTATTAGTGCCATTTGCTACTTCTTGCCACTTATTAAAAAAAGTATTTACTCCACTATGAATTCCCAAATCAGCACTACTTGTAGTAACATTATCCGCTCCTAATTTTAGTACTATTTTATGACTAGATTCGTAAAAGCTAACCTGAACATCAGCATATTTATTCGCATTATAATTAATTTCAAAATTATTATATTCTATTGTAAATATTCTATTTGGTGCTGTACCAGTAACTAAAGAACGTGTCCAAGAACCAGCATCAGCCACATTTCCATCAGAAACTCCCATCGCAATAATTTGCCCAAGATTAATTGAAGTATCAGTTAAATTGTATGCCTCAGCTATTGTATAGTCAGTAGGAGCAGAACCATCAAGGCGAATAAAACCATTAGTGGCTAAACTTAAGACGTTTGAAGTGTTGTATGTATTGTCATAAAAATTAAAGTCATAAGGCCAGTTGATGAAGCCTTGGTTGTCATCACCAGAAACTATTGCTAAGCCTGCAGAACAGTCAATCCAATTATATGTAGTTCCAACAACACCTGTTTTTAATTCATAATTCCAACTTGCTAGAGGAGAATCGTTTGTTGGTGGTAGTCCTGTAGTTCCAGGAGTGTATTCAATCCAAGTATTATTGGTTCCACTTACAACTTCTTGCCACTTGTTATAAAAAGTATTTACGCCACTATGAAGCCCTATATCAGCACCACTTTTAGTAACATTATCAACTCCTAATTTTAGAATAATCTTATTACTGGATTCATAAAAGCTAGCTTGAACATCCGCATATTTTCTGTCATTATAATCAATTTCAATAGTATTATACTCAATTGTAAATATTCTATTTGGTGCTGTGCCGGTTACTAATGAACGTATCCAACCACCATTATCACCAACTTTACCATCATAAACACCCAGCCCAATAATTTGACCTAATTCTAAAGAATTACTAGACAGCGTAAAATTACTTGCAAGGTTGTAATCTGTAGAGCCATTACCATCAAGACGTATAAATCCATTGGTGGCAACACTTAAGTTGTTAGAAGTTGTATAATTATTATCATAAAAACTAAAGTCAAAAGGCCAAGAGATCGTTGCTTGGCTATCATCACCTGAAACAATGTTAGTTCCTCCAGAACAGTCAATCCAGTCATAAGTTGTTCCCAACGTGCCTGTTTGTGTATCATAATTCCAACTTGCAGCAGCTTGCCCCAATACATTGTATTGAACAACTAAAAACAGAACGAAACCTATTATTTTTGTTTTCATTATGATTAATCTTTACTATTGGTTAATATAAAATCCAACCCTTTAACAATGTCACCTTCATCAGATACTTTTATAACTGCATTGTGTGTTAAAGGAATCGTTTTATATCCTAATTTTTCTAATTGTTTCTCATCTAAACGAACGATATATTCACCTATTTTTACATCAGAAAAACTAAAATTGCCCTTAGTGCTTGTTGCTGTTTCTGAAATTTTAATACCTTTTTTACTCCATAGTTGAACCGTTATAGTATTTTTTTCTGTTGAATTATTAAAATGAATAGACCCGCCTATTTTCCCATTCATTATATTCGCATATTTTCTAATTTTATCTAGTTCATATACATCAATTTTTTTTCCATTTTGATAAGCTACTACGTAGGCATCTTTTATTCCTTTAACAGCACTATTTTTTCTTGCTATTTTAGCATATTTCTTTAGTTTATATTGCCCAAAAATATATCGTGTTGTTTTATTTGGCAATACTTCATAAAAGATAGGTGTTAAATTTAAAAGCTGTTTTGGTGTTACTTTATTTTTAAATACACCAATTTGTACACTATAAAACGACTCTTCAATTTCAGAAATTTTACCAAAACTAGCATCAATAGTATTTAGGGTTTCTTTTTCTTTAGCATTTTGATTTTTTTTAGCATTAAAATCAACTAAATTTTTCTCTTCTCCATTTTGGTAAGTTATGATAGTAGCTCCTTTTACTCCTTTTAGCATTAAAGCATTTTTCGCATTTGCAGCAACCTTTAAAGAACTGTATTTTCCAAAAATATATCTAAAATTACCATTTGGAAGTATTTCATGAAATACCGGAGTTAAATTAAACAACTGTTTTGAAGTTGGTTCCTCTTTAAAAATACCTATTTGTATTGTGTAAGAGCGCTCATTTAAACTAGGTTGTTTTTCTTTAGCCAAATTAATTTTAATTGGAAGATCTTGAATAGGAGGAACATGTACAGTATCTATTTGAGTGGTAGTATCTTCAACTATTTTTACTGAAGGATTTATGGTAAAGTCAAGCCCATCTATAATATCGCCATCAGCCAATACTTTTATAACAGCTTTTTGATACGATGGCGCAGCTAGATATCCTAATTTTTTCAACTGCTCTTCATCAATTTTAATACTATACGCACCTGGTTTTAAGCCTAAATAACTATAGTAACCGTCCGATTCACTCAATGTTTCAGCAACCTTATTTCCTTTTTTGTCATAAATTTGGATAGTAATACGGCCTTGACCTTTAACGGCATCATTTTTATTTAAATAAACCATTCCACTTACTTCTCCTACTACTAAAATTGGAATATCTACTTTTTTGTACTGATTTGGATCAACTAAAATTTGATAAGTATTGTGTTTAAATTTCCAAGAAATATTATCTAAACTATTATTAGAAAATACTACATTGTAATTTATAAAGGCATTTAAATCTGATATTCTAACAATTGAATCTTTCTCACTGGTGATAGCTTTTCCTCCAGAAACTTTCACGTTTTTTATAAATACCATTGGTTCATGAGTCTCTTTTGTACCATTTTGATTCAAATCAAGGAAAGGATAACATAAAATTCCTCCTTTACCTATTGCAGAGTTATGGCCAGCCTTTACATTACCATTACCAGCTCCAAAAGCTAAACTTCCTTGAGCACTTTCTGAAATACTATATTGGTTATTGCTATAAGATGAAGTAAAACCAGTACGAGCATATGGTAAATCATATTTAAAACTAAAGAATACATTGTTAGTACCATATTGTACATTCCGTTCATAAGAAGCCGAAAAGGACATTTTAGTAATTCTTTTTTCAACTTCAGCACGTAAACGCATCATTTTACGTTCTGTAATATTGTATTGGAATGTTGGTCGTATTATGAATCCATTTCTTAGTCTACGAGAAAATACAACCGTAGAAGTCATAAAAGCTTTTTCATCATTCACCCAGTTAGAAGCTAAAGAAGCGTTGGCTGAATAGTTTTTATAACGACCAGAAAAAGAAGCATCTAATTGATTAAAATCAAAAACATCATACACATACTGATTAAAACTCAACTTTGCGTTTCCACTTATTTTATTCAATTTATAGGGTAAAGACAAGCGTATTTTTCGTTCTTCATTCGTGTTATTAAGTGTAGCTTGCTGACCATCAACATATTTACTGTAATCAACTTCTAAAAAGGCACTTCTACCAAAATTATAGTTTAACAATCCCTTCAAACTTACATTGTGAGCATATTCCATATGAATCACCATCTTAGAAAATGGTTGAATAGCAATATTTGCAAAAGGAATTAAAGGGTTATCTTCAATACTTGATAAGTATTCTACACCACCACCAATGGTTACAAATCTATTAACACCATAATTAACTTCTCCACGTCCAAAATTGTTTCCATCTCCATCTTCTAAAATACCACCTGAAACATTATATTCCATGACTTTTGCTGGCATAAAAGTATAAGGAGTGTTCATGGTTTGTTCTTCTATTCGTTCTTCTCCTAAAGGCCCAAAGAATTTTAATTTTAAAGTAGTGTACCCATATACAATAGGCACTTTAAATTCATACAGTCCTGAAGCGTCAGCCTCTGTATAATCTACTAAAATATCATTTATATACAATTCTACAGTCCAATTAGGTTCAGTATATTCACTAATGGTATAGGTTCCTGTCGCTTTTCTTACGGTATTTGGTGAATTATTAAAACTGGCTCCTACAAGCGGAGCTCCTAAAAAAGCGATAGATTGTGCTCCTATTTTTCCAACTTGAACTTGTTTAATATAATTGTTATCATTGTCTATCCATCTCCAATTGTAATAGAGTTGACGGTTATCAAATTTTGTTTGGTCGTAGTAATTGAAAGCTACCTTAGCTTCTCCATAAAGTAATTCACTACCAAGGGCCAAAGAAAATCGATTAGTTGTTTTTTCACCTTCTGACTGATTTGAAGAAATTGACCAATCAAGAACACCTCCATTAAAAAGGTGATAATTTCTGCCAATGATTGTATCTATAATAACGTCACTTTTAGATTGTAGTTTTGATACATTTTCTCGTATTTTTTTAAGCCTCGCTTGTTTTACCATTGGTAATTCGAAATCTGCTTCCAATTTAATTGATAATGAGCGAAAATTAAATAACATGTTTAAACCAAAAGCTTCGTTCATAATACTTGTTTCAATGTAAATGCCGCCCAATTTTTTTACAATACCATTAGTTGATTTAATTGTTTTATCACCTTTATTAATTTGTTTTGAATCAAAATTAATTAGATAAGGTGTGTTTTCGTTTTCAATAAATCCTTTTAATATATTTCCTTCATTTTCAGCCGTACAAAATATGCCTAAATTTTTAAATAATTCTTCAACATTTACATAAACTAAATGTGTGTCAGTTATAATTACATCAGCTTCAAACCTTAAATATCCTTTTACAATTATTTCAACAGGTACTTCATCAAATGTATTTATAGGGTCAAGGTGAATTTCTTTTATGTAATCAGAAGCTTGGATTGTATATATAGTAAAGAATAAAAATAATAGAACCACCCCTTTACTTTTTCTAACCACTTGTAGAAAAAAAGAAGAGTGATATGGTTTATTTCTATTCATTTATTGTTGTGTAAAAGTTATAGGAAAACTACCCGTATAAACTCCAGGTACTGCATTAGCAGGAACAATAAGTTTGCCTCCAGCTCTGAGAATGGTAATAAAATCACAATTATTGTCTACAGGAAATTCATCTCCACTAATCCCTCGTTCGGTTGGTCCAATAATGAGTTCGAGATTTCCACCATTACTTCCAGTTATAAAAACTGAGTTAGCATAATCTATGGTAACAGTTCTTCCCTGACATAATTTTATTTCAAATATTGCAGGAGTAACAGAAGTATCATCTACAGAATAAATCCCGCCAGTAACGGTTACAGTTCCTTGATAATCTACTTCAATAGTACCTGCTCCGCTTACTACAAAAACGCCAAAATCTATAGCTTGTGTTGGTAGAACTGTAATTTCACGTTCTGGTAAGCCTGGTTGTGCAGCTACTGTAGTTATAAAAAGAAAAACTGTTGTGAATAACAACAATTGTAGTAACCTATAGGTCTTTCTTTTTATATTCATTAGTTGTTTTTTTAGTGCTATTCATTTATAATAATAATAATAATAATAATAATACAATTCCTATTTTAAAGCTTTAAAACGGCTTCGGCAAGTACTTTTTTACTTTCATTTTTGGTGAATATCACTTTAAATTCCCCACCTTCAAAATTTATAGTTGCTGGCTTATTTAATTTAATTTTTAGAATTCTTAGATTGCCAGGAGTATAAACACCCACACCTTTCATTTTGGCAACTTCATAAACTACATTATTGGTAGTTATATAGTTTATTGTAAAATCGCCATAGGCAGACATATTTCCATTACGGTTTAAGTTAAACTGCAACACATCATATCTGTTATTTAGTTGTAACAATTTCAAATCTGAAATGGTAACTGTTGTAGTATTTGTTCCCTTTCTAACAATACAAGGAATAGCAATTCCAAAAATAGCTTTTAATTGTACTGAGATAGTAGAATCCCTTTTTTTGTTGGTTTGTCCTAATGGCTCTTTATCTTCTTCAGCTCTAAAATACAAATGAGAGCGATATTCACCATCTGTAAGGTTTTGGGTATTTCTAATTTGTACTTTTACTGTTTGTGCTTCATTAGGTGCTAAGGTAACTTTTCGCGGAAAAAAACGGACATTAGAAGAAGCGAAATTTAATCCTTCTTCAGATTCAGAGATGATTTTTAGTTCTCCATTTGTATTCATTTTGTATTCTAAAAACGAAATATTATAAACAGCTGTATCTTTACCGGTGTTGGATAGTACTAGTTTTTCTATCTTTTTCTTTCCGTCAAATACAACACGTCTTGGATAAATTAATAGATCTCCTTGTGCGAATAATGGAATTACAAACGTGGTTAGAAAAACAAAAAGTAAAATGTATCTAAAAAAAGATGTATGGATAGAAGGATCTTTAACTTTTGAATTCATAACGGTTCCATTTTAAAGTTGATAAACCCTAGTAAACTAGTATCGCTAGTTTACTAGGGTTTATTAAAAAAAGAGTTTTTAGTTGTAGGCAACAGTTACTTCAAAAGTACCTGCGTATGTGCCAGCAGTTAGACCACTAGTCACAGTTAAAGTAGCTCCAACATTTAATGTGTCATCACCACTTCCATCTAACGTACCAGTTAAACCAGCTCCATCACTTAAAGTAGAAGCAAGAAAAGTACCAGTACTCATGGTATCAGACGATCCTGGTTCGGTTAAATTTTCAGTAGCATTTGTAAATGCTATAGAATACGTATAAGTAGCTTGACCCGCAACACTAAACACAGCTGCAGTAGGTGTTACACCTTGATCTCCTGGGTTTAAATCAGTATTTGAGAAACTTCTGACACTAGCAGTACTTACTGCAACAGTACCAACTCCAGAAATAATAGTACCAAATTGTAAATCATTCCCATCATGGAGAATTGAAATTGGAGCAACAATTGTAGCAAAAGCGTCAGATGAAACAGCAGCCGAATTGGTCTGCGCCATCACATTGTTTGAAAAAATTGCTATCATAAAAATAGCGGTTAAACTTAATAATTTTGTTTTCATAATTTAAGGGTTTAAGTATTAATTAAAAATTGTTATATAAATTTGTGAATTATGCG
>NZ_WTAR01000010.1 GCF_013139515.1 Lutibacter sp. | reverse complement strand
ACAATTCTAATTCCGTTTTTATGAGCAGTTTCAACCAACGTTTTTAAATCATCCATAGTTCCAAAATTTGGATCTAAAGCTGTCCAATCTTTTGCCCAATATCCGTGATACCCATAAGTTGCACCTGTACCTTCATCAACTGCACCATGAACTTGCTCTACAACAGGTGTAAACCAAATTGCATTTATTCCTAATTTATTAAAGTACCCTTCTTCAATTTTTTGAGTGATTCCTTTAATATCCCCACCTTCAAAACCACGCAATACAGCTGTTTCTTTTGTTCTCTCAAAAGTGATATCGTTTGAAGAATCTGCATTATTAAATCTGTCAGTTAATAAAAAGTAAATATTAGCATTCTCCCAAACAAAAGGAGTTTTTACATCGCTAGAACTTATGTTAACAGCTTCATTTTTTTTCTCTCCACATCCAATAGCTAGTATTGATAACAGTACAAATAGATATTTTTTCATTGTATTATAATTTTATTTTTAAGTTTTTTGAAGTTGCTTTATTAAGCGAAACCTTAATTGTAAGCGTATTACTTTTTTCGTCCCAAGTAAAGCTATAACCTTTTATTTTTTTAGGTTTTTTTGAAATATTATGAATAATTAAATTGATTTCTTTTGAAGAAAATAGATAGTTTTTACCTAACTCTGATTCAATCTCTATACACAATCTATTATTTTTATACTCACTTTCAAAAGTCATTATTTCATACATTTCTTTTTCAAAAGCGTTTGGAGTTTCACCGTTATCATTGTACAACATGTCTTCACTTTCTTTCACTGTTTCATCAAAATAGAAATGCAAATCAAAAGAATTTAAGTTGTAGTTTGTAGTATTTTGAATTGTTTGTACCATTGGAATAAACGAACCGCCTTTAACATATGTTGGAATATATGCTTCTTTTAAAGGAATCGATTTTGTTTGTCCGCCTTCAACTTTTTCATTGGTGTAAAAATCAAACCAATTTGAATTTGAAGGAAAGTAAATTTCTTGCTCTTTTAAACCTGCTTTTACAACCGGACTTACCAAGAAATTAGCTCCCCATAAATATGTTTTGTCATTTAAAAACAACTTACTATTAGCTGATTCTTCAAAAAATAGTGGGCGCATTAATGGTGTTCCTTCCTGATTGTTTTCAAAAGCCAATGTGTAATTATAAGGCAATAATTGATACCTTAATTCTATTGCTTTTTTGGCTAATTCTTTCGGTTTTTGAGCTCTAAAAATTGGTTCGGAAGGCACATCTTCTTGTGCGTGAGGTCTATAAATAGGCTGAAAAACACCATATTGTAGCCAACGCACATACAATTCATCATCTAAATTTGCACCTGCAAAACCTCCTAAATCTGAGTGCATATATGCTAAACCTTGCATTCCCATTTGTAATGCTATTTCAGGTTGAGATTGTAATCCTCCCCAACTTCTACTAACATCACCAGACCACGGAATTAAACCGTAATGTTGCGACCCTGAATAACCAGCTCGCATTAAAATAAAAGGACGTTGCGTTGGAAAATCTTTTTGATAACCTTCAAAAACTAACTTAGCCCAATTATGACCGTAAATATTATGAACTTCATCTGCTGTACCTGTTGCATGTAATAAATCGGAAGGATGAACTTCAGGCTCACCTAAATCTCCCCACCATCCTGCAACTCCATAATTATTAAAATTTTTATAAATATTCCAAAACCATTGTTTTCCTTCTGGTTTAAAAATATCCACAATTCCAGTGTTTCCAAAGTAAAAATCGTATTTGTAAGGCTTTCCTTCTTTAGTTTCCCCTAGAATATCTTTCTCAACTGCTTCATCCCATTTTTTTGAAGTTGTTAAAATAAAAGGTTCTGAAATTAAAATAGTTTTAACTCCTTTTGCTTTTAAATCTGCAATCATTTTTTTGGGATTTGGAAATGAATCTTTCTCAAATTCAAAATTCCCCATAGTTCCTTTCATTCCTTTTCCAAACCAATATAAATCTAAAATAACAGCATCAACAGGAATTTCTTCTTCAATAAATTTATCAATGGTATGAATTGTTTCTTTTTGAGAATGATACCCAAATCTACTTGAAAAATTACCCAAAGCCCAACGTGGAATTAGTGGTTGTTTTCCTGTTAAATTGGTATATTGATTTATTAAACCTTTCCAACTATCACTTGCCACAACTTGATATGTTTTTCTTCCAGAAATAGTTTCATATTGCAAAGAATTGTCTTTTTTACTATCCAAATCTAGATAACCAATAGGCGCATTATCAAAATGAATAGCGTATAAATTAGACGAATACACTAACGGTATTGTAAAATTCATCAACTCTGAATGAGTTTCGTACCCATAATGTGCTCTATTGTACAACTGAAGCTTATTGCCTCTTCTGTTCATTCCTAAAGCTCTTGCGCCACCACCAAGTATAATTTCTTCAGTAGTTAAATTAAAGTCTAATACTTCATTTTCTTCATTTTTTATATAACCTTTTCGTTCGGAAATTAAGAATTTATTTTTGTAAGAATAGGATATTTGAAAAGGTGATTTGGTAACTGTAACGGTTAAACCAGACGTTGAAAGTTTAATTAACTCTTCGTTTTCTGAAACAGAAAAATGAATATTTGTTGGTTTTAAAACAACTGCATGTGAATTTGGGTTAAAAACTTCTCCTTTTGGAATAAATGATGTTTCTACAATTTCTGCAGCATATGGTTTAATTAAATAAACGCCATCGTTTGTCTTAATTTCAAGAAGTCCATCCTTTTTTTCAAAGCTTATGAATTTTCGTTCTAAATTTTGCGCTTTAACCGTAAAAAAACATCCAACAATTAGTAAAACAACTATGCTAATTTTTCTCATTTAATTATTCTTTAATAAAAATTGAACTGGTGTTTGAAAACGTTGATTCCAAGAATTTTCAGAATGGTCATGACCATCAAATTTCAAGTTCTGAAAATTAGTTTCGTCATATTCTTTTAATTTAAACAGCTCATTTACAACATCTTGATATGGTAAATAAAATTCATCTAAAGTATTGGTTCCGTAATCAAAATAAATTTTATGCGTTTTTGAAGATGGTAAATTATTCTCTAAATATGTAAAAAACGAAGTAGGAATTGGGTTATTTTCCATTTGTCCTGCACCAATCCAATGAGTTGATAAACATGCTGCACCACCAAAAATTTCAGGGTACTCACACATAGCATACATAGAAATTAATCCTCCCATACTTGAACCAGAAATAAATGTGTTTTCATAATTCTTATAAACTGAAAAATTAGCATCAATAACTGGTTTTACTTCTTCAACAATAAATTTTAAATAATTATCTGATTGGATACCATTTTCTAAAAAATTTGGGTTATAATTTTTTCTTGCTGAAGTAACCATTGAATCAACAAATTTTTTAGGTAAAGCTTCAAAAGGTTTCTTTGGAAAATAATCTGACCATCGTATATCTGAATGATTCCAAATAGCTACAACTATGGTGTTTTTAATTTTATTTTCTTTAAGCAATCCGCCAATAATTTCATCAACCTTCCATTCTTGTTTATTCCAAGTTGTTTCAGCATCAAACAAGTTTTGCCCATCGTGCATATATAAAACGGCATATTTATTTGTTTCAGAATAATTACTTGGCAACCAAACATCAACATTTCGTGGTCTTACAAATTTTGAAGGAAAACTATCTATTCTTTTAATACTTCCTGAACTTAATTTCCCTGTGTATTCTGAAAATTTAATTATTGAAGATACTTTTGAATCTTGTTGTTTTTCTTTACAAGAAAATAACACGATAAAAATAACAAATAGGCTAAGTATTTTTTTCATATAATTTTAATTATTAATTTAACTCAATAACAAACGCTTTTTTTCCTTCAATTTGTATTTCTGGCTTTGTTATATCTATAGTTTCTTCCGATAATATCTCTTTTCCTGATGTAAAACCTTTCAAACTTTCTGCAAAACGGCTTAATTCAATTGTTTGTTTATTTTGATTGTTATTTATGATAACCATTACAGATTTAGCATTGTTATATCTAAAATAAACATACACATTATTTTCAGGAATATAATGTTTCAACTCCCCGGTATGAATAACCTCAGCCGTTTTTCTCCAATTAAATAATGTACTTGTAAAGTTAAACAAATCTTGTTGTTTTTCTGTTCTTCCTGCTTTCGTAAATGCATTTTTTGGATCTCCTTGCCAACCTCCAGGAAAATCTCTTCTAATATCTCCATCTCCAAGATCTTTGTTTCCTTGCATTCCAATTTCACTTCCGTAATATACTTGAGGAATACCACGTGTTGTAGAAATTAAAGTCATTGCTAACTTATAGGCATCGTTATCACCTTTATATAAATGATTGAAACGTTGTGTGTCATGATTTTCTGCAAACACAAAAACATTATTTATGTTTGGATACATAAAATCGTTCGTGAAATTTTCATAAATTCTAATTACACCTTCATTCCAAGATGCTTTTTCATTAAAAACTGAAGAAAGAACTCCTTGCAACGTAAAATCCATAACACTTGGCAAATAGGTGTTGTAATTTTGAATTGCTGCAATTTTACTGTCCTTTTGCCAATATGAAATTGCTGCAGAAGTATTTAACCAAGCTTCACCAACAATGTTAAAATTAGGATATTCATCAATAATAGCTTTGGTCCATTTTGCAATACCTTCTTTATCACCGTACGAATAAGTATCAACTCTTAAACCGTCTAAACTAGCATATTCAATCCACCAAATTGCATTTTGAATTAAATAATTTAATACTAACGGGTTTCTTTGATTTAAATCGGGCATTGTTCTCACAAACCAGCCGTCCACACAATATTTAGTGTCAATCTCGGAAGCATTTATATCGTACTGCGTGGTCATTCTATAATTAGAATTTGCATAGCCAGGAAATTGATTTATCCAAGAATACGTTGGTAAATCTTGTATCATCCAATGCTCAGCTCCCCAATGGTTTGTAACATAATCCATGATTAATTTCATGTCACGCTTATGCAATTCTGAAGCCAAATTTTTATAGTCATTATTAGTTCCATAACGTGCATCTATTTTGTACACATCAGATTGTGCGTATGTGTGATACGAGCCTCTTGCATCGTTATCTTCTAACATTGGTGTGTTCCAAATTGCGGTTACACCCATTTCTTCTAGATAATCTAAATTATCTACAATTCCTTGAATATCTCCTCCATGGCGACCACCTTTATCACTTCTGTTTAATTTTTCGGTTAAATCTGGATGAGAATCATTTTCAGGATTTCCGTTAGCAAAACGGTCTGGCATTATTAAATAAACAATATCAGAACTGTCAAATCCTAATCTGTTTTTTGAATCCTGATTTCTTTCTTTTAGTTCGTAGTTGTAACTAAAATTAGTTCGTTTTCCTTTTTTTGAAAAGTTAATTTTAAAAGTTCCTGAAGTTGCTTTAGATAAGTCTAAATTTAAGAATATATAATTCTCGTTTTCAGTTGTTGTAACGCCTGTTATTAAAATAGTAGCATCCTCAATTGAAGGTTTGTATTGAGAAATTTTTTCACCATAAATCATTAATTCTAATTGATTATGATTCATGTTTACCCACCAAAAAGGCGGTTCTACTTTTTTTACTTGAGCAACTATTGAAATACTAAAAAACAATACAAAAATAACCGCTAGTCTTTTCATCTGAATAAAATTTATGTAGTAAATCCCTGCTTTACCTCAACTAAAATTAGCAATTGTAAAGCAGGAATAAAAATTTAATTAAACTGTTACCAAATTATTTGGCGTTACAGTTATTGTTTTATCATTTACTTTAATTTGTAAATCACTAGCACCATCTAACTCAAAAGTTATTTCCGTTTGATTTACTTGTACTTTTAGCGTTTGATTTCTAAAATTAATGGTAAATGAGAATGATTTCCATTGTTCAGGAATTTGAGGATTGAAGGATAAAATTCCATTCTCTCTAACTCGCATTCCCCCAAAACCTTGTACAATTGACATCCAAGTTCCTGCCATACTTGTAATATGACAACCTTCATCAACTTCGTGATTGTAATCATCTAAATCTAAACGAGATGTACGTACGTATTGCTCATAAGCTTTAGGCATCCTATCTATTGAAGCTGCTAAAATTGAATGTACACAAGGTGATAATGATGATTCATGAACTGTTATTGGTTCATAAAAATCAAAATGACGTTCTAATTCTTCTTTGCTAAATTTATCTTCAAACAAGTACATTCCTTGTAAAACATCAGCTTGTTTAATGTAGCAAGAACGTAAAATACGATCCCAAGACCATTTTTGGTTTATTGGACGTTCAGATTTTGGTAAATCTGCAACAGGGATTAGTTCTTTGTCTAAAAATCCATCTTGTTGTAAATACACATTATGCTCTTCACTAAATGGAAAATACATATTATCTGCAACATTCATCCATTTATCCGTTTCTGTTTTAGCTAATTTTGTTTTAACTATAACTCGGTTAAAATCTTCAGAATAATTATGTTTCACTTTATTTAAACAATCTATGGCATATTCAATACACCATTTTGCTAAATAATTTGTGTAAAAATTGTTGTTAATATTATTTTCGTACTCGTTTGGCCCTGTAACTCCAAGTATTACGTATTTGTTTTTATCTGCTGAAAAATTAGCTCTTTGATGCCAAAAACGTGCTACTGCAATAATAACCTCTAAACCAAATTTTGGAATGTATTCAAAATCTTGTGTGTAGTTTACATAATTATAAATTCCATAAATCATGGCTCCATTTCTATGAATTTCTTCAAAAGTAATTTCCCACTCATTATGACATTCTTCGCCATTCATTGTTACCATTGGATACAATGCCGCACCATTTTTAAATCCTAATTTCTCAGCATTTTCAATAGCTTTGTCTAACTGATTGTAACGATATAACAATAGGTTTTTAGCAACGTTAGAATCTTTAGTTGCCATATAAAAAGGAATACAATATGCTTCAGTATCCCAGTAGGTGCTTCCTCCATATTTTTCACCCGTAAACCCTTTTGGACCAATATTTAAACGGGCATCAGTACCTAAATAAGTTTGATTTAATTGAAAAATATTAAATCTTATACCTTGTTGTGCTTTAATATCTCCTTCAATAATAATATCTGAAGTTTTCCAAATTTCTGCCCATGATTGTTTTTGAAGTTTTAATAAGTCTTCAAATCCTAATTCAGTTGCTTTTTGAACATTGCTTAATGAAGCTTCAATTAACTCACTATTTTTATAATTTAATGAACTCACATAACTTCCATACTTATAAATTGTAGCAGTATCCCCTTCAGATACATTTAATTTATATGTGTAGGTTAATGATTTTTCTTGAACGTTAGTTTCATGTGATACAGATACTTTTTCATTATTTAACTCTAATGAAATTTGCATTGCTGTTGCAACATGAAATTCAGTTTTTAATGTTTTTGAATAAATTGCTCCTTTATTTTCTCCTTCAACAATATTTAAAGTTTCCCAAAAATACTCATTGTAATTAGAGTCTTCATTTACAATTCCCGCATCTAAATACGGTGAAAACGTTATTTCACCTGAAAAATTGATTGCTTTTATACTGTATTCTATGGCTCCAACTTCATTTAATTCAATACTAATTAATCGTTTAGCCTCAACTCTAATTTCTTCTCCTGTTTGAAGTGTTGCATTAAAAGAACGGCTTAACCAACCTTCTTTCATATTTAACTCTCTTCTAAAATTAGAAACATTGCATGAGTTTAAATCTAAATTTGTATTGTTAATTTGTATGTGAATACCAATCCAACTTGGAGCATTTAATACTTTTGCAAAATACTCAGGATACCCATTTTTCCACCATCCAACTCTTGTTTTATCTGGGTAATAAATACCTCCAATATAACTTCCTTGAAGTGTTTCACCAGAATAATCTTCTTCAAAATTGGCACGTTGGCCCATTGCTCCATTTCCAATACTAAACAGACTTTCAGAAGCTTTTACATTTTCAGTGTCAAAGACTTCTTCTATAATTGACCATTCGTTTGGAATTATATAATTCTTGTTCATTTCTCTAATTAATTAGATTTTTTAAAAAATCAGTTGTGATAGCTGCCATATCATTAAAATTATAATCCGCTTCACTTAACACATTTTCATCTCCTATTCCAATACTTACCATATTGGCAGTATTTGCTGCTTGTACTCCTGCAATTGCATCTTCTACAACCACACAGTTTTCAGCATTCATATTTAATTTTTTTGCACCTATCAAAAAAACTTCCGGGTTTGGTTTTGCTTTAGAAACATCGTTACCATCAACAATTGCCGTAAATCTTTCAAGTAGCCCAACCTTTTTCAAAATTAATTGAGCGTTTTTACTTGCCGAACCTAAGACAAACTTAATATTGTTAATTTCTAAAAAAGTTAAAAGTTGGTTTACTCCCGGAAGAATTTCATCTGAAGTCATTTTATAAACATACTCCAAGTATTCTTTATTCTTTTCAATTAAAAGTGTTTCTTTTTTCTCTTCAGATAATTTAATCTTTCCTATTTCTAGCAAGATTTCGAGAGATTTAACTCTGCTAACACCTTTCAGTTGTTCGTTTTGCTCTTCGGAAAAATCGAAATCTAAAGAATTTGCTAAATTTCTCCATGCTAAATAATGATATTTTGCTGTATCAACAATAACACCATCCAAATCAAATATGAAACCTATTTCTTTTTTCATTTATTTATCTATTAAAACTGCGTCATCTACATCTTTTACTCTTACTACTAACATTGCTGCAATTAATAATGAAACACCACTAATTACCAATGCAAAAACTGGGTTGCCTCCGTATACATATTTTACAATTGGACCACCTATAACGGCGTTAATTATTTGAGGAATTACAATAAAGAAATTAAAAATCCCCATATAAACTCCCATTTTCTTCGCCGGAATAGATCCTGCTAAAATTGCATATGGCATTGCTAAAATACTTGCCCAAGCTATACCAATTCCAAACATAGATAAGAATAACCAGTTTTCATTTGGCATAAAATAAATTGAAACCAGCCCTAAACCACCAGCTATTAAACCAACTGAATACGTCATTTTTCGACCTAATTTTTTAGCTATTGCTGGCAAAAAGAATGCATACACTGCCGAAACAGCATTGTAAGCTCCAAATAAGATTCCAACCCAGTCACCTGCATTTTGATACGCAGCTCCGTGATCATCTAATGATAACCCATAAACGTGATGAGCAATTGCTGGAGTTGCGAATACCCACATACCAAACAAACCAAACCAAGAGAAAAATTGAACTGAGCTCAATTGTTTCATTGTTAAAGGCATTTTCTTAAAATCAGAAAAAATGTTTAATAAGCTAGATTCTTCCTCAACTTCATCCTCTTCACCTTCATTAGCTGCAAATTGAGCTAATTCATCAGGAGAATATTCTTTAGTTGTAAAAACAGTTACTAAAATACTAATAACTAAAACTGCTGCTCCAATAATAAATGATAATAATAAATTATAAGGTACTTCACCTTCAGCAGCATTATTTGATACTCCAAACCAATTTGTTAAAGCATAAGGCAACCAAGAACCAATTACTGCTCCAATACCAATTAAAACAGTTTGAATACTAAATCCAAGTGTTCTTTGATCTGAAGGTAATAAATCGGCAACTAATGCTCTAAATGGTTCCATAGCAACATTAAATGATGCATCCATTATCATAAGCATACCAGCACCAACCCACAAAGCAGGCATAAATGCAGTAAACATATCAGCATTTGGCATTAAAATTAATCCCATAGAAGCTAATAAAGCTCCTGTTAAAAAATAAGGACGTCTTCTACCAAGTTTAGTCCAAGTTCTATCACTATAATACCCAATAATAGGTTGTACAATTAAACCTGTTAATGGAGCTACAACCCAAAACCAAGATAGCTCGTGCACATCTGCACCAAAAATTTGTAATATTCTGCTAGCATTGGCATTTTGCAATGCAAAACCCATTTGAATTCCCAAGAATCCGAAACTCATGTTCCAAATATCCCAGAAACCTAGTTTCCGTTTTTCCATAAATGTTAAATATTAAAAATTAAACAATGCAAAGCAATATTGCTCTAATTGTTTGTTTGTGTGAAGTGTGTGAAAAATAGTATTGCAAAATCTCTTTTGCCATACAAATATATAATTTAATTTTAATTTTAAAGGTTTTTAAATGCAAGAATTCAGCTTAAACCCTTTATTTTACTCACTATAACCTTTGAGTTCTACAAAAAATAATTGCGAAAATCTGAAAAAAGATTAAATTTTAGCAGTTTTATCACCAAAAACCTTAATTAACTGATAATGTGGATTTTCTAATTTTTAAATTAGTTGAGATTACTTCTTTTTGAAATTCATTAGAATCTGCACTTTCAATTCTATTGATTAAAAGTTCTGCAGCACTTCTTCCCATTAAATCTCCATGCTGCTCAACAGAAGTTAATGGAGGTGATGTATATTCAGATATTAAACCACTTGTAAACCCAATAATAGCAATATCATTAGGCACAACAAGTCCTAGTTCTTGTACTATTTTCAACGCAATAGCTGCATAAATTTCATTTACTGCTAAAATAGCATCTGGTGGATTTTTTACATTGATAACTTTTCGTATTTGTTCATGCAAATCTTTATTGTCATCAATCTTATAAATTAAATTTTCATCAATTGTAATATCGTTACTTACCAATGCTTTCAAATAACCTTCTTTTCTTAGTGATCCAACTGTAATATAGTCTTGAGTGGTAATTAATGCAATTCGCTTCGAACCTATTTTAACTAAGTGATCTACAGCCTTATAAGCACCTCCAACATCATCTACAATAACTTTATCACATTGAATTTCGTCAATAGTTCTATCAAATAATACTAATGGAAAATCATCTTTAATAAGTGCTTCAAAATGCTTATATATTTGATTTTCTTGTGTTTCTCTAGCAACTGAAACAATTAAACCATCAACACTTCCATTTGTAAGTACTGTAAAATTTGAAACTTCTTTTTCATATGACTCATTAGACAAACAAACCATGACATTATATCCTTTCTCGTTTGCATACTTCTCAATACCATTAATAACTGTTGAGAAAAAATGGTGAACAATCTCAGGAATAATCACCCCAATAACAGAAGTTTTTTGATTTCTAAGTTGTAAAGCAAGATTGTTGGGTTTGTAATTATAATAATCAGCAAAAGCTTTAATCTTCCCCCTCGTCTCTTCACTTATTTCATGACTGTCTTTCAATGCTTTAGAAACCGTTGAAATTGAAACTCCAAATTCTTTAGCTATCTTTTTTAGGGTAATTCTTGGTTTCATTTATTGTTATTTATTAACTTATTTTACTTTGTTGAAAAAGCGATGATTCTCGTTTTCTCAAATATAGCATTTTTATCAAGAAATTCTTAACTAATAAGGCTAAATTCATCGTTCCTACAAAGATAAAATTTATACTGAATTAATATAAAAATCAATGAAAAGTTTTATCTTTAAATCAATTAAAAATTTAATAATTCAAAAAATATTTAATTTTAATAGATAAAAGGAAGAAAAAACTAGCGCCACTCTAACGTTAGAGTTAAAAAGTTATAAACACGAAAACGTTAGAGTAGCCTTAAAAACAACACCAATCGTTGTTAAATAAATGTTAACTCCTTAACTTCACAACGTGAAATGTATTAAAAATAGTAAAATTATTTAAAAACTTAATTATTAATTAACTTAAAAATAGATGAAAAATTTCAAACTTTTTCTATTGTC
>NZ_WTAR01000150.1 GCF_013139515.1 Lutibacter sp. | reverse complement strand
GTATGACCACCAATAATTAAATCTATATTTTTTGTTTTAGAAGCCAATTCTAAATCCCCAATTTTTTTTCTTTCATGACTATAATTATAGCCTAAGTGAGATAAGCATATTACCAAATCACATTGCTCATTTTCTTTTAAAATACGGCTTGTATCTTGTGCAATTTCAATTGGATTTAAATACTTGGTTTCTTTATAGTTTCTTGAATCAACCAATCCTTGTAATTTAATTCCAATTCCAAAAACACCAATTTTAATACCGTCTCTTTTAAAAACCTTATAAGGTTTTACATGTGTATCTAAAACAGTGTTTTTAAAGTTATAATTCGCTGATAAAAAATCAAATTTAGCATGTGGTAATTGTGCATATAATCCATCAATACCATTATCAAAATCGTGATTTCCAATAGTTACAGCATCATATTTTAATAAACTCATGAGTTTAAATTCCAATTCACCACCATAATAATTGAAATAAGGTGTGCCTTGGAAAATATCACCAGCATCTAATAATAAGGTATTTGGGTTTTCAGCTCTAACCTCTTCAACTAAAGTAGCTCGTCTTGCAACACCGCCTTTATTTGCATATCTTGTATGATTACTAGGAAAAGGATCTATATGGCTATGCGTATCATTAGTATGTAAAATGGTGATATGTTTTGTGCTTTTAGAGGCAAACGATTGTAGCGAAAAACCTCCAAGTGTTAAAAAAGCAGTTGCAGCAGTTGTTTTCTCTATAAAATTTCTTCTTTTCATCATATTATTTTTCTTCACGAAATCTTCCATCTAATTTAACTTTAATAGTGTCAGTTTCTTTAAAATAATCAATAATTGCATTTCTCAATTTATAATCTGTTTTGTACAAATTCACAGGGTTTTTAAAAAAAATCATGTTATCACCACCGTGTTGTAAATAATCTGATGTTAACACAAAATAGTTTTTTGAAGTATCAATAGGTGCATTATTTATCTTTAAATCATAACCTTCTTTAGTAATTGCCAGGTTTATGTGTTTTGAAATAGGATGCGCTCTTTTACCGTTTATTAGATAAGTAATCAATTCTTTTAACTTATTTGATGTTATTTCAACAACAACTAATTCATTTTCAAAAGGCATTAAATTAAAAGCATGTTCATTTGTAATTCTACCTTTTGAAATACTAGCTCTTATACCTCCAAAATTAAACATGGTAAAATCTATGTTTTTTCCAGTTCTAGAATTAAAAACCGGGTTTGCTTTTTCGTAACATAAATCAGCCATTAAATTCCCTAAAGAGCTTTCAAGTTTTGCATCATATCTATTTAAGTCTTTATTGGTGTAACTTAAAATGGTACTCATCTCATTTTCAACCTTTTTCCTGTAAGGCTCAATAAGGTTTTTAATAGTTTTAGATGAGTTAATTTCCTCAGTAATTGGTAGCTGTTTCCCTTCAATTTTTACAAGATGTTGAGGTTTATTTTTACAACTAAAAACCAGCATGATTATAAATAATGAAATAATAATTTTTTTCATTGCAGAAATACTATGATTTTAATTAGTTTTGTAATTATAAGCGTAAATATAGATGATTTTTACAGGATTTAAACGAAAAAGCAATCAAATTTTTTTTAACAAACGGATAACAAAATTTTTGGAAATATCAGAAAATATTATTTCTAAAGAAGTAAAAAAAGTACTCATTATTTTAGATGACATTTCAGATAAAGAGTTTGTAAAGAATGATTTATTATCGCTTTTTAATATTTCAGAAGAAAAAATAACAATACTTGTTTTTCAACATAAAGTAGCTAAAGAACCTACTTCTGAAGAGATAATATCTCCAGCCGATTTTGGCTGGTACGGTAAAATTAAATCTGATAAATTGAAAGCTGTATTAACAAATAAATATGATTTGTTAATTAATTACAGTAAAGTTGATAATATATATAGCAACTTATTATTATTGCAGTGCAAAGCAGGATTTAAAGTAGGGTTTAAGCATTTAGATAATCGTTTTTACGATTTAACAATTGATTGTAATTCAAATGAATTAGAGCTGTTTAATAAAGAATTAAAAAAATATTTAGCCATTTTAAATAAAATATAATGAAAGAATTGTTAGGAACTGGAGTAGCGTTAGTAACCCCTTTTAATGAAGATAAATCAGTAGATTTTGAAGGGTTAAAACGTTTAGTGAACTATCAAATAGATAATGGCATAAATTATTTAGTTATTTTAGGTACAACGGGTGAACCAGCTACCTTAACTTCAGAAGAAATAGAACAAGTTAAAGCAACGGTTGTTAGTACAAATAATGGGCGACTTCCTATGGTTTTAGGAATTGGAGGAAACAATACCTTGGCTGTAGTTGAGGAATTAAAAAATACAGATTTGTCAAATTATTGTGCTGTGCTTTCAGTTTCACCATATTATAATAAACCGACACAAGAAGGTATTTATCAACATTTTAAAGCAGTTTCAGAAGCAAGCCCAATACCAATTATTTTATACAATGTACCAAGTAGAACGGGTGTAAATGTTGAACCAGCCACAGTAATTAGAATTGCTGAAGAGTTTAAAAATATTGTAGCAGTTAAAGAAGCAGCAGGTGATATTATACAAGTACAACGTTTAATTAAAAGTAAACCAGCTGATTTTATGGTAATTTCAGGTGATGACATGATTGCTTTACCAATGGTGTTAGCAGGTGGAGCAGGAGTAATATCAGTAATTGGACAAGGATTGCCTAAAGATTTTTCTGAAATGATTCAGTTAGGATTAAAAGGCAATGTAGCTGAAGCAAACGCACTTCATTATAAAGTAATGGATAGTATAGATTATATATTTGAAGAAGGAAATCCGGCAGGGATAAAAGCATTGTTAAAAATAAATAATATTTGTTCAGATAATGTGCGTTTACCTTTAGTGAAAGCTTCTTATGATTTACAACAAAAATTAAATATCTTTGTAAAAAATTACTAGAGAACTTATCTGCTAATTTTTAAACTGTAAATCAACAACATTAAATATAAATACTATGTTATCAGAAAGAATGCAATCCGTTTTAAATAAACAAATTAGAATAGAAGCAGAATCTTCTCAAATTTATTTAGCAATGGCCTCTTGGGCTGAACTTCAAGGGTTGGAAGGAACATCTGAATTTATGTATGCAGCATCTGATGAAGAAAGAATGCACATGCTTAAATTATTTAAATACATTAATGAACGTGGTGGACATGCGCAAGTAACTGAGTTAAGCGCACCAGCATTAGAGTTTGGTTCAATAAAAGAGATGTTTGAAACATTATTTAAGCACGAAGTTTATGTTTCACAAACTATTAATGAATTAGTTCATATTGCACTTGAAGAAAAAGATTACGCTACACATAACTTTTTACAATGGTATGTTGCAGAACAAATTGAAGAAGAAGCACAAGCAAGAACTATTTTAGATAAAATTAATTTAATTGGTGATGATAAAGGTGGTTTATATTTGTTTGATAATGATATTAAGCAACTTACAGTAGTAAGTTCTGTAGCTCCGCCAGCTTAACAATTAACAAACAATTAAGATTGATAAGTAATATTTATTCTAAAACACAGTTATTTTTGTGGTTTATTGAAGTATAAAAAATCATTTTAATAATCCATTTTAAATAACTAATTTTGCCAAATGCAAAAAAACAAAATTTACATATTCATTTTATTGATAGCTATAGGTGTTTCATCTTGTAGTGAATATCAAAAAGTATTGAATAAAGGTACTGTTGAAAAGCAATATGAAATGGCTACAAAATTGTATGAAATACAAAAATACAATAAAGCCATACAGTTGTTTGAGAAAGTTACGCCAAACTATAGAGGGAAACCTCAAATGGAACGTATTCAATATATGATAGCTCAAGCTCATTATAATACCAAACAATACACTTTAGCCGCTTACTATTTTGATAAGTTTGTGAAAAACTACCCGAAAAGTTCTAAAATAGAAGAATCAGCATATTTATCGGCTCATAGTTATTACAAAGCATCTCCAATTTTTAGCTTAGATCAAAAAGATACGTATGAAGCTATTAACGCTCTGCAAAACTTTATATTTAAATACCCAAATTCAGCTAATATTGCTGATGCTAATAAATATGTAAAAGAGCTGACATACAAATTAGAAAAAAAATCATTTGAAATAGCAAAACAATATTATCATACAACAGATTATATTGCGGCAATTGTTGCATTTGATAACTTATTATCTGATCATTTAGGAACTTCATATAAAGAAGAAGCTTTATACTTTAAATTTAAGGCAGCTTACGAATTAGGTATAAATAGTTATATTACCAAAAAAGAAGAGAGAATTACAAATGCTTTAAAATTTCATGAAAGATTTAAGAGAGGGTTTTCAAAATCAGAATACTTAAAGGAAACAGAAAAATTAGCAATTGAATTAACTGAAGAATTAAAAGCAGTAACAGCATTAAAAACACAAACTAATGGATTATAAAAACTCACAAGCAGCAACTACAACTGTAACTTACGACAAAAATGAAATTGAAGCTCCAACAGAGAATATCTATGAAGCTATAACAATTATTGCTAAAAGAGCTGAGCAAATTAGTGGAGATTTAAAAAGTGAACTAGTTGAAAAACTAGAAGAATTTGCTACTTATACAGATAGTTTAGACGAGGTTTTTGAAAATAAAGAACAAATTGAAGTTTCTAAATTTTACGAAAAATTACCTAAATCAACTGCAATAGCTGTGCAGGAATGGATAGAAGGAAAAATTTACCATAGAAACCCTGAAGCATTAGAAGAATAAATGTCAGTTTTAAGTAGTAAAAATATACTTTTAGGCGTTACTGCCGGTATTGCTGCTTATAAAACAGCTCATTTAGTACGACTTTTTATTAAAGCGGGTGCAAATGTTAAAGTTGTAATGACGCCTGCTTCTAAAGAATTTGTAACACCGCTTACACTTTCAACACTATCAAAAAATCCTGTTGTTTCAACTTTTTATGATAAAGAAGATGAAAATGAACAATGGAACAGTCATGTAGATTTAGGTCTTTGGGCAGATTATATGGTAGTTGCTCCGGCAACTGCAAATACATTGTCAAAAATGGCAAATGGTGTTTGTGATAATTTATTATTAGCAACCTATTTATCGGCGAAATGTAACGTTTATTTTGCCCCAGCAATGGATTTAGATATGTATCAGCACCCAACTACTAAGCTAAGTGTTGACAAATTACAAAGTTTTGGAAATGTTTTTATACCACCATCAAGTGGTGAATTAGCAAGTGGTTTGGTTGGTGAAGGACGTATGGAAGAACCTGAAAACATAGTGTCGTTTATTGAAAATGATATTATAAGAGGCTTACCATTATTTAATAAACAAGTTTTAATTACTGCAGGCCCAACTTACGAAGCAATTGACCCAGTTCGTTTTATAGGAAATCATTCTTCAGGGAAAATGGGATTTGAATTGGCAAAATCTGCTGCTAATTTAGGTGCAAAAGTCTATTTAATTACAGGACCTTCTAACGAAAAAGTGAATCACTCTTTAATTCAAAGAATTGATGTTGTAAGTGCAGAGGAAATGTATACTGAAGTTCATAAACTATATAGTTTAGTTGATATAGCAATACTTTCAGCTGCTGTTGCAGATTATAAACCTAGTGTAGTATCTTCAATAAAAATAAAAAAAGCTGAAAATACAATGACTATTGAGTTAGAGAAAACTCATGACATTTTAGCTTCATTAGGGAAAATTAAAATAGCACAATTTTTAGTTGGTTTTGCATTAGAAACAAACAATGAAATTGAAAATGCGATGATTAAATTAAAAAAGAAAAATTTAGACCTAATTGTGCTAAATTCTTTACAAGATAAAGGTGCCGGATTTCAAAAAGAAACAAATAAAGTAACTATTATTGATAAATTCGAAAAAATTTCAGAATTTAGTCTAAAATCTAAAGCAGCTGTTGCTACAGATATTTTTAATGAAATTTTGAATAAAATATATGCATAAAATCCTTCAAATATTACTTATTTTATTTACTTCAGTACTAGTAAATGCTCAGGAATTAAATTGTTCAATAACTGTTAATGCTGATAAAATACCGGGTTCTAACAAACAAATATTTACAACATTAGAAAATTCAATAAATGAATTTGTAAATCAAAAACGTTGGACAAACTTAAATTACAA
The DNA here is from genome assembly GCF_013139515.1 of Lutibacter sp. Taxonomy (GTDB): domain Bacteria; phylum Bacteroidota; class Bacteroidia; order Flavobacteriales; family Flavobacteriaceae; genus Lutibacter. Next base: position 19,936 of record NZ_WTAR01000150.1, on the reverse strand, counting down.
ACCTCAAGAACGCATAGATTGTAATTTTACATTAACAATTTTAGAGCAAAATGGTAGCGAGTTTAAAGGTCATATTCAAATACAATCTTCTCGTCCAATTTATAATTCATCGTATTTATCACCGGTTTTTAACTTTAAGGATGATAATTTTTCATTTCAATATACAGAGTTTGAGCCACTGCAATTTAACGAAAACACGTTTGAATCTAATTTGGTATCGGTTATTTCGTTTTATGTGTACACTATTTTAGGTTTTGATGCAGACACATTTGTGTTAGATGGAGGAACATCGTATTTTACAAAAGCTCAAAATATACTTGTTCAGGCTCAACAAAGTGGTTATGCTGGTTGGAATCAGAATGATGGAACAGGAACTAGATTTACACTTATAGACAACATATTATCACCAACATATAGCTTGTTTCGAAATTCAGTATACGATTACCATTTAAAAGGTTTAGATGTAATGAGTGAAGACACAATGAAAGCGAAGCAAAAAATCGCTGAATCTATAACTGGTTTAAAATCAATTTTTGATAGCCGTCCAAATGCATTTTTATTGCGTGTTTTTATGGATTCAAAAGCAACAGAAATTGCAAGTGTATTTTCTGACGGACCTATAGTTGATACTAGTAAATTAAAAGAAGACTTGTTAAAAATTTCACCAGTGAATGCTGCAAAGTGGAATGAAATAGAGTAATTTTCACCATTAAATTACAAAAATGCTTATAAATCTTTCCATAAAAAACTATGCTTTAATTGAAAGTTTATCGGTTAATTTTAAAGATAAATTATCTATTATTACAGGTGAAACAGGAGCAGGTAAATCTATTTTGTTAGGCGCACTTGGTTTGGTTTTAGGGAAAAGAGCAGATTCTTCAACATTAAAAAAAACGGAAGAAAAATGCATTATTGAAGCTCAGTTTTCTATTTCAAATTACTTATTAGAACCATTTTTTGAAGAAAATGATATAGATTTTGAACAAGACACTATTATTAGACGTGAAATTTTGCCAAGTGGTAAATCTAGAGCGTTTATAAATGATACTCCAACAACATTGCAAGTACTGCAAACTTTAAGTGAAAAGTTAATTGATGTACATTCTCAACACCAAACATTGCAATTATCTGATGTTAGTTTTCAATTTAAAATTATTGATGCTTTAGCAAAAAATTCAGCTAAAATAGAGTCTTACAAAAGAGGATTGAAATTATACAATCAACTTATAAAAGAGTTAGATAAACTTAAAAAAAATCAAGAATTAGCAAAAGAGCAATACGAATATAATTTACATTTATTTGAAGAATTATCTAAAGCTAACTTACAAGTAAATGAACAACAGGGTATTGAACAATCATTAGATAAACTTAATAATATTGAAGAAATTAAATTAAATTTATCTGAAGCTCAGGATATTGCTTTTAATGATGAAATTGGCTTAAAACCTTTGTTAAACTCTATAGCTAATAAATTGAGTGTAATAACTGGTTTTTCAGATGAGTACAAGGATTTATATGATAGAGTTTTAAGTGTTAAAATTGAATTTGATGATATTGCTTCTGAAGTTGAAAACTATAATGAAACTATAGATTTTGACGCTTCTGAATTAGAGAAATTAAATAATAGATTACAATTAATTTATAATTTACAGAAAAAACATGCAGTAATTACTATTGCTGAATTATTGACTATTCAAGAAGAACTGTCTGTAAAAGTTGATGCTGTTGAAAATTCTTCAATTACAATTTCTAAAAAAGAAGCTGAGGTAAATAGTGTATCTGGTAAAATTGATGTTTTAGCAAAATCTATTTTCACCCAAAGAGAGAAGGCTATTCCTGTGCTTGTAAAAAAAATGGAACACATACTTGTCAATTTAGGTATGGAAAATACACGTTTTCAATTTAACTTAAAACACAGTAATCAGTATTTCTTAAATGGAAAAGATGAATTGCATTTGTTGATTTCAGCAAACAAAGGTGTTAATTATGGAGAATTAAAAAAGGTGGCTTCTGGTGGTGAATTGTCAAGAATTATGTTAACAGTAAAAGCTATTCTTTCAGACTATTTAAAGCTGCCAACAATTATTTTTGATGAAATTGATACTGGAGTTTCAGGTGATGTTTCACAAAAAATGGGTGAAATTATGCAACAAATGAGTGAGAATATGCAAGTAGTTACAATTACACACTTACCCCAAATAGCCGCAAAAGGAAAGCAACATTATAAAGTTTATAAACAAGATGTTAATAATGATATAGTAACTAAATTAAGCGAATTATCTGATAATGAGCGTATAACTGAAATTGCTGAAATGCTAGGAGGTAAAAATATCTCTGATACAGCAATTGATCACGCTAAACAGTTGTTAAACTAAGAATTTACTATATTTGCAAACTATTAAAATAAAAATCAATAACAAAATACAACTATGTATAACTTATTAAAAGGGAAAAAAGGAATTATTTTTGGAGCCTTAGATTCTAAATCTATAGCGTGGAAAGTAGCTGAAAGAGCTCATGAAGAAGGCGCAACTTTTGTATTGACAAATGCACCTGTTGCATTAAGGTTAGGAACTATTTCTGAATTAGCAGATAAAACAGGTTCACAAGTTATTCCAGCTGATGCAACATCTATGATGGATCTTGAAAACCTAATTGATAAATCTACAGAGATTTTAGGTGGTAAAATTGATTTTGTTTTACATTCAATAGGTATGTCAGTTAATGTACGTAGAGGAAACCATTATACAAATCAAGATTATAATTTCACAAAAACAGGTTGGGATGTATCTGCATTATCTTTTCATAGATTAATGAGTATGTTGTATAAAAAAGATGCTATGAATGAATGGGGAAGTGTAGTAGCTTTAACTTATATGGCTGCTCAACGTGTTTTTCCAGACTATAATGATATGGCAGATAATAAAGCATATTTAGAATCTGTAGCACGTAGTTTTGGTTATTTCTTCGGAAGAGATAAAAAAGTTAGAGTAAATACAATTTCACAATCTCCAACACCAACAACTGCTGGTAGTGGTGTAAAAGGGTTTGATGGTTTTATTGCTTATGCTGAAGAAATGTCACCTCTTGGAAATGCTACTGCGTTAGAATGTGCAGATTATACCATTAGTTTATTTTCTGATTTAACTAAGAAGGTAACTTTACAAAACTTATTTCATGATGGAGGATTTTCAAATATGGGTGTGAGTAATGCTATTATGGATAATTTTATGGAATCGTTTGACCATGAGGGAGCAGTTGCCGAAGAAACTAAAACAAAGAAAGAGAAGTAATATTCTGAAATTATATAAATAAAAAAAGCGTTGATTTTAATCATCGCTTTTTTTTTGTCCTATTTTTAAAGAATGTCAATCAAAATAAAAAAATAATACTTTTAGAAGTATGAGTATTGTCACTCTTTACATGAATTAATTCTTTTAAATTTGATAAGTTAAAAAATTAAAGACTTAAAAGAATAGTATGAGACCACTTAAAATTATAGTGCTAGCAAAACAAGTTCCAGATACCAGACACGTTGGTCCTGATGCAATGAAGCCAGATGGTACTGTTAATAGAGGTAAACTTTCAACTGTATTTAATCCAGATGATTTGCATGCGTTGGAATTAGCCTTAAATATAAAAGATAGAATACCGGGAACACAGGTAACTATTTTAACTATGGGACCACAAAAAGCTGCTGATATTATTCGCGAAGGATATTATCGTGGTGTTGATGATGGTATTATGATTTCCGATAGACGTTTTGGAGGAGCTGATACGTTGGCAACTAGTTATACGATAGTTCAAGCAATAAAGAAAATAGCCGATTATGATTTAATAGTTGGAGGGCGACAAGCTATTGATGGAGATACTGCTCAAGTTGGTCCACAATGTGCCGATAAATTGAATATCCCTCAAGTTACTTATGTTGAAGAAATTCTTGAGATAAAAGAGGATGAAATAATTGCCAGACGTCGTTTAGAAACAGGAGTTGAAACTGTGTCTGCACCGTATCCTGTTTTAATGACTGTTCATGGCTCTTCTCCTGACTGTAGATCAAGAAAGGCAAAAAAAGTAATGAAATATAAATATGCCAGAACTAAAACAGAAATGAGAAAAGGCGATCCTGTTTTAGAAGCATTGCATTTAAAAAGACCTCATTTGGTTATTCCTGAATGGAGTGTTGAAGATATTAATGCTGATGTAACTAAAATTGGTCTGGCTGGATCACCAACGAAAGTAAAAAGTGTATCAAGCATTGTATTAACGGCAACCGAATCCAAAGTGTTAACCGATTCAGATAGTGATATTGAAGGAATGATTAAAGAATTAATTAAACATCATACCATTGGGTAGTTGATATAACTTAAAATAAGTAAGATGAAAAGTGTATTTGTTTATTGTGAAGTAGAAAATCAAAAAGTAGCAGAAATAAGCCAAGAGTTATTATCAGCAGGGAAACGTTTAGCAGAAAAATTAGGCGCACCTCTAGAAGCTATGGTTAATGGAAAAGATTTAAAAGGCATTGAAAGTCAAATTGCACCTTATGGTGTTGATAAGTTATTTGTGGGTGATGATACTAGATTAGAACCATATAGAACGTTGCCTCATGCAGCATTGGTAACTAAAGTATTAAAACAAGAAGACCCACAAATAGTTTTATTTGGAGCAACTTCTGTGGGAAGAGATTTGGCACCAAGAATTGCTTCAAAATTAAATTGTGGCTTAACAGCTGATACAACAATTTTAGATATTGGTGATCATTTTGTAAAAAAGGAAAAGAAAGAATATACCGATTTATTATATGCTATTCGTCCAGCTTTTGGAGGAAGTATTATGGCCAATATTATTAATTGGGATATGCACCCACAAATGGCTACGGTTAGAGAAGGTGTAATGAAAAAAGAAATTTTTGATGCGAATTACAAAACAAAAGTAATTTCGGTCAAAGTAAATGAAGTTGTTTCTGATACAGATTTTGTGGTGAAAATAATTGAACGCCATATTGAAGAATCGGAAGTGAATTTAAAAGATGCGCCTATTATTGTTGCTGGTGGGTACGGAGTAGGGTCAAAAGAAAACTTCGACCTACTGAAAAATTTAGCTAATATATTAGGCGGTGAAGTTGGAGGTTCAAGAGCAGCAGTAGATGCTGGATTTATTGATCACAATCGCCAAATTGGACAAACTGGAACTACTGTTCGACCAAAATTATACATTGCAGCTGGTATTTCAGGAGCTATTCAACATACAGCAGGTATGCAAGATGCATCTTTGATTATTTCAATTAATAATGATCCTGAAGCTCCAATAAATGCATTGGCCGATTATGTAATCACAGGTGATTTGGGTATAGTTATTCCTAAGATGATTCAATATTATAAGGAAAACGCTAAATAGAGTAACAAACTGAATTGATGAGTTGAATTACGACTCCAACTATAAAACAGAAAAAAATGAATAATTTTTTCACAGATACTCCGGATTTTAAATTTCATTTAAAAGATCCAATTGTACAAAAAATTGTAAAGTTAAAAGAAGATAATTTCAAACAATCTGAAGAGTTTGATTTCGCACCTTTAAATCATGATGATGCTATTGACACCTATGAGAAAATATTAGAAATTGTAGGTGATATATGCGCTAATACTATTGCAACCAACGCAGAATCCGTTGATATTGAAGGGCCTCATATTGAAAATAACGAAGTTATATATGCCAAAGGGACTACTGAAGATTATAAAGCATTGTATGATGCAGGTTTAATTGGAATGTCTTTACCACGTAAATATGGTGGATTAAATTTTCCTTTATTACCATATGTGATGGCTGCTGAAATGGTAGCAAGAGCAGATGCTGGTTTTGCTAATATTTGGGGGTTACAAGATTGTGCTGAAACTATTTACGAATTTGGTTCAGAAGAACAAAAAGATAAGTTTTTACCACGTTTTAATAGAGACGGAGCAACAGCTGCAATGGTTTTGACAGAGCCAGATGCGGGTTCTGATTTACAAGCTGTAAAATTGAAAGCTACATATAATGAGGAAAAGAAAATCTGGATATTAAACGGCGTAAAACGTTTTATTACCAATGGAGATGCTGATATATCATTAGTTTTGGCGAGATCTGAAGAGGGAACAAGTGATGCGCGTGGATTATCTATGTTTATATACGATAGAAACGACCACGCCGTTGAAGTTCGACATTTAGAAAAAAAATTAGGAATTAAAGGTTCTCCAACCTGTGAATTGGTATTTAAAGATGCTCCAGCAGAATTAGTTGGAAAAGAGCGTTTTGGATTGATTAAATATGTAATGTCTTTAATGAATTCCGCACGTTTAGGTGTTGGTGCTCAGTCGGTTGGATTGGCTGATGCAGCTTATAGAGAAGCGTTGAAGTACGCTGAAGAAAGAGCACAGTTTGGAAAAGTAATTGCTAATTTCCCAGCAGTTTACGAAATGTTAACGAATATGAAAGTTCGAATAGATGCACTTCGGTCATTATTATATGAGACAACACGATTTGTAGATATTTTAAAAGCATACGAGGAAGTGATGAAAGACCGAAAGTTGGAAAAAGAAGAACGTATGGAGATGAAACATTACGGTAAACTTTCCAATGTATTTACACCTCTAATTAAATTAACAGCTAGTGAAGCTTGTAACAAAATCGCATATGATTCTTTACAAGTTCATGGAGGAACTGGATTCATGAAAGATTTCCCAATAGAACGTATTTATAGAGATGCTCGTATTACTTCAATTTATGAGGGAACTTCACAATTACAAGCTGTAGCGGCTATAAAAGGTGTAACTACGGGTGTTTTCTTAGAACAAATTAAAGCCTATGATACGGAAGTTTCTGATAAAAATTGCGAAATAAGAACGAAGCTTCATAAAATGGCAGAAGAGTATCAGACAATTGCACAAAGAGTTATTGAGCAGAATAGTAATGAGTTGATTGATTTTCATTCAACGAGACTTGTTGAAATGGCCGGAAATATTATTATGGGTTATTTGCTTGTGCTTAATAGCCAAAAAGATGAAAAATTTGTAAAAACTGCAAGATTATTTGTGAATTTAGTGAGGTCTGAGAATAAGGAGAGATTTGATTATATGAGTGGTTTTAGTTTAGAGAATTTAGAAATGTACAAAGATATAGATTTAGAAGTATTACAGCATTAAGATAGAATTCTAACAAATTAAGAAAAACCTATTTTGAGAACTCAAAGTAGGTTTTTCTTTTAATAAGATAAAGTTAATTATAATAAATAAAGTAAATTTGACATTGTAAAAAATATATTTGTGAAGCTTCAATTTTCTATAATTATACCTGTTTATAATCGTCCTCAAGAAATTGAGGAGCTTCTTTTAAGTTTAACTAAACAAACCTATAAAAGTAACTTTGAGGTGATTGTAGTTGAAGATGGTTCTACATTGAAAGCTGATGCAATTGTTGCTAGCTTTTCAGAAATTTTAAATGTTCAATATTTTTTTAAACAAAACAGTGGAGCGGGAGCAAGTAGAAATTTTGGAATGGAGAGAGCAACTGGAAATTACTTCATTATTTTCGATTCAGATTGTATAATTCCTTCTCAATATTTAGATGAAGTTGATAAAGCTTTAACTACAAATTATACCGATGCTTTTGGTGGTGCAGATGCTGCACATGAATCATTTACAGTAATTCAAAAAGCCATAAATTATAGTATGACTTCTTTCTTAACAACTGGAGGAATAAGAGGTAATAAAAAAGCAGTAGATAAATTTCAACCTCGAAGTTTTAATATGGGAATTTCTAAAAAAGCGTTTGAGACCACAAAGGGTTTTAGTAAAATGAAAATAGGTGAGGATATAGATTTAACCTTTAGATTGTGGGAAAATAACTTTGAAACACAATTTATTGAAAATGCCTTTGTGTATCATAAACGAAGATCAACGTTTCAGCAGTTTTTTAAACAAACTTTTGCTTTTGGAAAAGGACGACCTTTTTTGAATACTAAATATCCGAATACCGCTAAAATCACCTATTGGTTTCCTTCTATTTTTATACTACTTTTATTAGTCTCTTTAATTTGTTTATTGTTTAATATTCATGTTTTTGCATTGTTGTTTGTAGTGTATTTTACATTCCTATTTTTTGATTCATTATTGAAAAATAAAAATATAGCAGTGTCTATTACAAGTGTAATAACAACTTTAATACAATTTACAGGTTATGGGTTAGGTTTTCTAAAAGGATTGTTTTTTAATAACTAGCAGTTATTCAATTTTTTTTAGAGGAACAATTTCAATAAAATAGTACACAATTGAACCAATACTTCCTGTGAAAATTAATAAAAGTGTCCACATAATTTTTTTATTAGTATCGTTATCAGTTTTATTATTGGTATGTACTATATAATAAATTTTTATTCCTAAACTAGTTATAGCCATTAAAATTATTAAAGGGATAAACCAAGCTAAAGAGCGAAAAAATTCTACAGGAAATTCATTTTGATGGTGTTCAAGTGTAATTGCATTTTCAAGAAATACAGTAAAGAAAAAAACAAAGAATGCAATTAAAAACACAATTGGAAGAAATGTGAAAAAAGCGAGCCAAAATTTAGTAGAAGATTTCATAAGTTATTGAATTAAAGATTAGGACTTTAAAATTACTAAATTTTTAATAAAAAAAAGGTTGAGAATTATTCAACCTTTTTTTTACCCTTGCTAATTTTTATAGTTAACTCGTTTGTTTTTTTATCTAAATCCATAGAAATTGTGTCTCCTTCATTTAATTTTGAATTCACAATTTCTTCAGCTAAGGTATCTTCAATGTATTTTTGAATTGCGCGTTTTAAAGGTCGTGCACCGTATTGTCTGTCAAATCCTTTATCTGCAATGTAATCTTTTGCTTTATCAGATAATTTAAGGTGATACCCTAAGTCTTCAATTCTCAATACTAATTTTCTTAATTCAATATCAATAATAGAATGAATATCTTCACGTTCTAAAGCGTTAAATACCACAACATCATCAATTCTATTTAAAAACTCAGGAGCAAACGATTTTTTCAAAGCATTTTCAATCATACTTTTAGCATTTGCATCAGCTTGTGATGTTTTAGAAGCAGTTCCAAATCCAACACCAGCACCAAAATCTTTTAATTGTCGAGAACCAATATTAGAAGTCATAATAATAATGGTATTTCTAAAGTCAATTCTTCTACCAAGACTATCCGTAATATGTCCGTCATCTAGAATTTGAAGTAGCATATTAAATACATCAGGATGTGCTTTTTCAATTTCGTCTAATAAAACTACGGCATATGGTTTACGTCTAATTTTCTCTGTTAATTGTCCACCTTCTTCATAACCAACATAGCCAGGAGGCGCTCCAATTAAACGAGAAATAGCAAATTTCTCCATATACTCACTCATATCAATTCTAACTAAAGCGTCTTCATTATCAAATAACTCAGTAGCTAAAACCTTTGCTAATTGTGTTTTCCCAACACCAGTTTGACCTAAAAAGATAAACGAACCAATTGGCTTGTTAGGATCTTTAAGTCCAACTCTATTTCTTTGAATGGCTTTTACAACTTTAGCAACAGCTTCATCTTGCCCAATTACTTTGCCTTTTATAAGGTTTGGTAAATCGTGTAATCTTTGGCTTTCTGCTTCAGCAACTCTATTCACAGGAATTCCTGTCATCATAGAAACTACTTCTGCAACATTATCTTCGGTAACAATTTCTTTATTTAATTTTGAAGCTTCTTCCCAGCGTAATTGTGCAGCAAGAAGTATGCCTTCAACTCGTTTTTCATCATCACGTAAACGAGCAGCTTCTTCATATTTTTGGCCATTAACAGCCGCAGATTTATCTTCTTTAATTTTTTCTAATTGAGTTTCTAAACTTAAAACTTCTTTAGGTACAACAATATTTGTAATATGAATACGAGAACCGGCTTCGTCTAAAGCATCAATTGCTTTGTCTGGTAAAAAACGGTCGGTCATATATCTATTCGTTAATTTTACACAAGCTATAATTGCAGCATCTGTATAATCAACATTATGATGTTCTTCATATTTCTCTTTTATATTTTGTAAAATCTGGATAGTTTCATCAACCGAAGTTGGTTCAACAATTACCTTTTGAAATCTACGTTCTAAAGCGCCGTCTTTTTCAATATTTGTTCTAAATTCATCTAAAGTTGTTGCTCCAATGCATTGAATTTCACCTCTTGCCAAAGCAGGTTTTAACATGTTTGAAGCATCTAAAGATCCAGTTGCACCACCAGCACCAACAATGGTATGAATTTCATCAATAAATAAAATGATATCTTCATTTTTTTCTAATTCATTCATAAGCGCTTTCATACGCTCTTCAAATTGTCCACGATATTTTGTACCTGCAACTAAACTTGCCAAGTCTAATGAAACAATGCGTTTGTTAAATAATATTCTTGAAACTTTACGTTGAATAATACGCAAGGCTAAACCTTCAGCAATGGCAGATTTACCAACTCCAGGTTCACCAATTAACATTGGGTTGTTCTTTTTTCGTCGACTTAAAATTTGAGAAACGCGTTCAATTTCCTTTTTTCTACCAACAACAGGGTCTAACTTCCCTTCTTCAGCTAAACGTGTTAAATCACGCCCAAAATTATCTAAAACGGGTGTTTTAGACTTCTTTTCAGTAGGTTTATTTCCTTTTGGTTGTTCAAATGGATTAGATTTTGGTGTGTCAAAATCATCATCTGAATTACTTTCGGCTCTGGGTAAATCTATTTCTTCATCTAAAAAGGCTTGTTTAAAAATTGTTTTTACATCATCATAACTTGCGCCAAAATTGTGTAATAATTTAGTTGTAGGATCATTTTCATTACGTAAAATACATAATAATAAATGAGCTGTATTTACTGATTCACTTTGATATAGTTTAGCTTCTAAAAAAGTAGTTTTTAGTGCTTTTTCAGCTTGTCTAGTTAAATGCAAGCTTTTCTTTTCAGTTGTAAAATCTATTGAAGGGTTTGCAGGGCTTAATATTTCAATTTTTCTGCGCAAATGGTCAAGGTTTATATCTAATGAATTTAATATTTCAATAGCCTTGCCATTCCCTTTTCTTAATAACCCAAGCATTAAATGTTCTGTACCAATAAATTCATGGCCTAAACGTAAGGCTTCTTCTTTGCTATAGGTAATTACATCTTTAACTTTTGGTGAAAAATTATCGTCCATAATTCTGTGTTTATATTGTAAAATTAACTGATTTTTTTCTTTTTTATGTACAAAAAGAGCACCACTTTTAATTATTTTAATGAAATAGTCGTATTTTAATGATGAAAATTACTGAAAGTCAACGTTTTATAGTTGTTTTTTTTAATGATTTATTGTTGATAAATATTATAAAAACAACACGATAAATAACTTGTAAAAAAGTGAAAAATTGTATATTGCTTTATTAAAATAAGACACTAAAATAAAATTAAAAATTTATGGCAGACGGAGAAAAATTGATACCTATTAATATTGAAGACGAAATGAAATCTGCTTACATTGATTATTCAATGTCAGTAATTGTTTCTAGAGCTTTACCAGATGTGCGTGATGGTTTAAAGCCTGTACACAGAAGGGTGTTATTTGGTATGCATGAATTAGGCATAAAAGCAACCGGATCTTATAAAAAATCAGCAAGAATAGTTGGGGAAGTATTAGGTAAGTATCACCCACATGGAGATACATCAGTATACGATTCTATGGTGCGTATGGCACAAAATTGGAGCGTACGATATATGATGGTTGATGGTCAAGGTAATTTTGGTTCTGTTGATGGTGATAGCCCAGCAGCAATGCGTTATACTGAGGTACGTATGCAAAAAATATCAGAAGACATGCTTTCTGATATTGAAAAAGATACCGTAGATCATAAACTAAACTTTGATGATACTTTAAATGAACCAACAGTTTTACCAACTCGTATTCCTAATTTATTAGTAAATGGAGCTTCAGGTATTGCAGTAGGTATGGCTACCAATATGGCGCCTCATAATTTAACTGAAGTTATTAATGGTACGTTGGCATATATTGAAAACAGAGATATTGAGATTTCTGAATTAATGCAACATATTAAAGCTCCTGATTTTCCTACAGGAGGAATTATTTATGGTTATGAAGGTGTAAAAGAAGCTTTTGAAACAGGAAGAGGAAGAATAGTAATGCGTGCAAAAGCTACTATTGAAGAAGTTCAAGGTAGAGAATGTATTATTGTTACTGAAATTCCTTATCAAGTGAATAAAGCAGAAATGATTAAGAAGACTGCTGACTTAGTTAATGAAAAGAAATTGGAGGGTATTGCTAATATTAGAGATGAATCTGATAGAAATGGTATGCGTGTGGTTTATATTTTAAAACGCGATGCAATTCCTAACATTGTCTTAAATAAACTATACAAATATACCGGACTTCAAACTTCATTTAGTGTAAATAACATAGCACTAGTAAATGGACGTCCACAACAATTAAACTTAAAAGAATTAATTCATTATTTTGTAGAACACAGACATGAAGTAGTTGTTAGAAGAACTGAATTTGAACTTAGAAAAGCAGAAGCTAGAGCTCATATTTTAGAAGGTTTAATTATTGCCAGTGATAATATTGATGAAGTAATTAAAATAATTAGAGCGTCTTCAAATGCAGATGAAGCTAAAGAAAGCCTAATTAAACGTTTTGAGCTGTCAGAAATTCAAGCGAAAGCAATTGTAGAAATGCGTTTACGCCAATTAACAGGTTTAGAGCAAGATAAATTGCGTGCAGAATATGACGATATCATGACATTAATTATTGATTTAAAAGATATTTTGGCAAATGAAGATAGACGTTATCAAATTATTAATGAAGAATTAATAACTGTTAGAGACAAATATGGTGATGATCGTAGATCTGTAATTGAATACGCAGGTGGAGATTTATCTATAGAAGATATGATTCCTAACTCTAAAGTAGTTGTAACTATTTCGCATGCAGGTTACGTAAAGCGTACTAATTTAGATGAATATAAAGTTCAAAATAGAGGTGGTAGAGGTCAAAAAGGTGTGGCTACAAGGAATGAAGATTTCTTAGAACACTTATTTATTGGAACTAACCACCAATATATGTTGTTCTTTACTCAAAAAGGAAAAGTATTTTGGATGCGCGTTTATGAAATACCAGAAGGAGGTAAAGCTTCAAAAGGAAGAGCTATTCAAAATTTAGTAAATATTGAACAAGATGATGTTGTAAAAGCATTTTTAGTTACCGAAGATTTAAAGAATGAAGAATATGTAAATAGCCATTATATAATTATGGCAACTAAAAACGGTCAAGTTAAAAAGACTTCTTTAGAACAATATTCTCGTCCAAGAACAAACGGTATTAATGCAATTACAATTAAAGACGGAGATGAGCTTTTAGAAGCTAAATTAACTACTGGAGATAGTCAAATTATGATGGCATTAAAATCTGGAAAATCAATACGTTTTGAAGAAAGTAAAACACGTCCAATGGGTAGAGGTGCTTCAGGTGTTAGAGGAATTAGATTGAACCATGAAAATGACGAAGTTATTGGAATGATTGCTGTTGACGATATTAATAGCAATGTTTTAGTAGTTTCAGAAAAAGGTTATGGAAAACGTTCAAGTCTTGAAGATTATAGAATTACTAACCGTGGAGGTAAAGGTGTTAAAACAATTAATATTTCCGAAAAGACAGGCGGTTTAGTAGCTATTAAAAATGTAACAAATGATGATGATTTAATGATTATCAACAAATCTGGAATTACAATTAGAATGGCTGTTGCTGATTTAAGGGTTATGGGTAGAGCAACTCAAGGTGTTAAGTTAATTAACATTAAAGATAATGACTCAATTGCAGCAGTTGCAAAAGTATTGCATGAAGAAGATGAAGTTATAGACGGAAATGAAAATGGCACGGAAATTGAAAATAATAATGAAGCGAACAATAACGAGGATAATAAAAATCAAGAATAAACCAATTACAATGAGAAAACAAGTATTAGTTCTGTCAACTCTATTTTTAAGTTTGACAGTATTCGGACAAAAAAGTGAACTAAAAACTGCTGATAAGGCTATTAAGTCTAAAGACTATGTTGCAGCAATGGCAGCAATAAAACAAGCTGAAGCTTTAATTGAAAATGCAGATCAAAAAACAAAAGCTAAATTTTACTACTTAAAAGGGAAAGCAATATACCAAGACGGAGCTGAAAGTGTAGATGTTTTAAAAGTTGGTGATGCGTTTAATGCATTAATTGATTATGAAAATGAAATTAAGAGCTCTAAGTACTCAAGTGAGTTTGGAGAAATTTTAAACAAACTAATAAATGATATTGCTGCAAAAGCTTCAAGTAGTTATAGTTTGGCAATTCAAACTAAAGAAGCAGCAGACTATATTAGTGCAGCTAAAAAGTTTCACCAAGTATTTTCTTTAAGCCCAAGAGATACTTCTTTTTTAGATAATGCAGCCTTAGTTTACTATTTTGGTAAAGATTATGAAACTTCAAAAAATCTATACGAAAAATTGTTAGAGCTAAACTACACAGGTATCACTACAATTTATAAAGCAACAAATAAGGAAGATGGAAAAGACATTACTTTTAACGATAAAAAAGCAATGGATTTACAAGTAAAATTAGGAATTGTAGAAAACCCAAGAGAAGAAGCAAAGGATTCTCGTAGGGAGTTTATATTCAAAAATTTAGCACAAAATTACTCAGCTTTAGAAGATAATGCAAAAGCCTTAGAAGTAATTGCTGATGGTAGAGCAGAATTTACCGAAAGCTATTCTTTATTAATTGATGAAGCTAATATTCATTATAAATTAGGTGATACTGATAAATTTAAAGAAAAATTAGAAGAGGCAATTACTATAAATCCTACAGACCCAACACTATATTACAATGTAGGTGTAATGAATATGGATCAAAAAAACATTGATGAAGCTATTAAATATTTTGAAAAAGCAATTGAATTAAAACCAGATTATGGAGATGCTTATAACAATATTGGAGCTGCAATAATTGAGAAAGTTAATCCTATAATTGAAGAAATGAATAAGAGTTTATCAGATTTTGATAAATATGATAGATTACAAGCTGAACAGCTTGAAGTCTACAAAGAAGCAATACCATATTATGAGAAAGCGTATGAATTAGATGGGGAAAATATTAGTATTATTCAAACCTTAATGGGTTTATACGAAAATTTAGATATGACTGAAAAAGCTGATGAATTAAGACCTATTTACAAAAAATTAAAAGGATAATTAAATAGATTCTTTTAAAAAAAAAGCTCACAATTGTGAGCTTTTTTTTATATAATTTTTTTAATAACTCTTAGTTTATGAGTGTGTTTATGTGTGTCTATATTAAAAATACCGCTATGGTCAATTCTATCAATTCTAATTTTTCCATGAGCATGGATAATATAATTATCTTTCATAATTATACCAACATGAGTAATAGTACCTTCATTATTATCAAAAAAAGCTAAATCACCAGGTTCGCTTTCTTCAATAAAGCTTAAAACCTCACCTTGTGTAGCCTGTTGTGTTGCATCTCGTAATAATTTATAACCACAAAGTTTATAAACCATTTGAGTAAATCCAGAGCAATCAATACCAAAAGGTGTTTTCCCGCCCCATAAATAAGGAGCGTTAAGATATTTAAAGGCGTTATTAATAATTGCTTCTTTAGGTTGTTTTTTTATAATAACAGTACCTTCATAATTAAAATTAGTGTTGTTTATTGATAAGTTTTTATGATTGTAAAAAGGTAAACAAGCACCTAGGGTTACTGTAATAAAGTTTTCTTTTTTATCTGTAGCAAATTCAATTAATTCATTTGCTAAAATAGTTTCAGTAGTACTTAATTTTATGTAAGTTTCTTCAGGAATTTGTTCAAATTGTTTATTGTCAATCCAGCCTTCATAATTATCAAAAGCAAGTCTAACTTTACTCCAGTTTTTGCGTAGCTCAATAATTTTAAAATGTTCACCAAATAATATTTGTGAAATCATTTCACTATTATCGTTTGGTTCAATTCTAAGAGGGACAATACTTAAATTACAAATTCCGTAGTGCATATGACTAAATTACATTCTTTCAATTATTATTGCACTTGCACCACCACCACCATTACAAATTGCTGCAGCACCTATTTTTGCATTTTTTTGTTCTAAAATTGAAGTTAGAGCAATAACAATTCTAGCACCAGACATACCTAATGGGTGGCCTAAAGATACTGCACCACCATTCACATTTACTTTAGCTGAATCTATGCCTAAAATTTTAATATTTGCCAAACCAACAACTGAGAAAGCTTCGTTAAATTCAAAATAATCAACTTCACTTTGTGAAATTCCAGCTTTTGAAAATGCTTTTGGTAATGCTTTTGCAGGTGCAGTGGTAAACCATTTTGGTTCTTGAGCTGCATCAGCATAACCTTTTATTTTCGCAATTGGTATTAAGTTTAATTCTGCTGCTTTTTCAGCGCTCATTAAAACTAAAGCAGCAGCACCATCATTAAGTGTTGATGCGTTAGCAGCTGTTACAGTACCGTCTTTACTAAAAACAGGACGTAAAGTTGGAATTTTTTCCATTTTTACGTTTTTGTATTCTTCATCTTCAGAAAAAATAATTGGCTCACCTCTTCTTTGAGGAATTTCAACCGGAACAATTTCATTTAAAAAAGCTCCATTTTTCCATGCTGTAGCTGATTTGTTATAAGAGTCTATTGCAAAATTATCTTGATCTTCACGTGTAAAATTATATTCAGTTGCACATAAATCACCACAAGTGCCCATATGTTGTTGGTCGTACACATCGGTTAATCCATCAACTAAAAGTCCATCTGCAACTTTTAAATTACCTAATTTGGTTGCTTTTCTTCCTGCAATATAATGTGGAATGCTACTCATGTTTTCCATACCACCTGCCACAATTATATCAGCATCATCAGATTTAATTGATTGAGCAGCCATCATTATAGCTTTCATTCCAGAAGCACATACTTTATTAATAGTTGTACATGGAACTGTATTTGGAATACCTGCGAAAATTGCTGCTTGACGTGCAGGAGCTTGTCCTAAACCAGCTGAAACAACATTTCCCATATAAACTTCATCAACTAATGTTGGATCTAAATTTATTTTATTTAATGCTCCTTTTATAGCAATAGCGCCAAGTTTTGTGGCAGAAACATTAGTTAAACTGCCTAAAAAACTTCCAATAGGCGTCCTGGCAACGGAAACAATTACAACTTCTTTCATAAATAATTATTAGAATAAATCTATTGCGAATTTAAGAAAATAAATAGAATCTATTAAATTTTAAAGTATAGTTTATTGAAGTTGATGAGTTGTAGGTATTTTTTTTATTTAAAATAATGAAATTGTTTTAAACTAAAATTTTAATTGTAAAATTTACTAGATTTGAAAATATCTTTAAAATTTAAACAGTTCTCAAATATATATAACTTTATTATTACTATTTTTGAATTGCAAATGCCTACTTCGTGAAAAAATTCATAAATAAATTACTCGTAAACCATTCACTAATATATAAACTGTTTTTATATATAGCTTCTATTATTTTGGTTGTTTACCTTTTTCCGAAGGGCGGACAATTTAAATATGAATTTCAAAAGGGAAAACCGTGGCAATATGAAAATTATTATGCTCCTTTTGATTTTGCAATACAAAAATCTGCTGAAGAAGTTACTGCGGAAACAGAAAATATAAAGAAAAATTCAAAACAATTTTTTGAGTATAATGAAGAGGTTGTTGTTATAGTAAAAAATGAAATTTCATCAAAAATTAATCAGCTATTATCAAAATCAGAACTTACGAGTATCCAAAAAATCGAGTTATTTTCTAAAGCAATAAAAATTGTTAATTCAATTTATGAATATGGCTATATTGAAACTTCTTTTATTTCAATTATAGAGAAAAAGCAACTTATCTCAATTAAAAAAGGAAATAAAATTCAAGATATACCTCCTTACAAACTTTATAATTCTTCACTATTATTTGATTTTATTAATTCTAAAATAGGTATTCAACCTTTTACAGAAGAAGAAAGTGGAGTGTTAAATATAATTTCTGAAGAATTAAAACCTAATGTAAGTTTTGACGAAAGTTTTACAGATAAAGTTTTAAAAGAAAATTTAAGCCAACTTTCATACACAAAAGGGCTTATCTCAGAAAAAGAACGAATTATTTTTAAGGGAGATATTGTTGAAGGAGAAAAATTAGCAAAGTTAAATTCAATTAAAAGCGAATTTGAATCTCAGGTTTGGAGTAAGTCAAATTATAATTGGATTGTGTTTGGATATAGTATTTTAGTGGCATTATCGTTTTTAATGTTATTGCTTTTTTTAAGAAAATATAGAGTAGAAATTTTTGAAAATAATAATAAAGTAACATTTATATTTTTTAATATATTATTGATTGTACTTTTAATAACACTTATTGTAAAGTATGATGCGAAATTTGTATATGCCGCACCAATTGTAATATTGCCATTAGTGTTAAAAGCTTTTTTTGATGCTAGGTTAGGGTTGTTTACGCATGTTTTAACAGTGTTGTTACTTGGGTTTATTGTGCCTAATAGTTTTGAGTTTATATTTCTTCAAATTATAGCAGGTATTGTAACTATTTTAACTATATCTGAACTTTATAAAAGAGCAAATTTATTTATTTCGGTTCTTCAAATAACCTTTGTTTATTTTCTTGCTTATTTTGCTTTCTCAATTATTCAAGAAGGGAATGCACAAAATTTAGATTGGGACAAATTTTTATATTTTTCATTAAATGGTGCAGCTACTTTATTTGTTTTACCGTTGATATATATATTCGAAAAAATGTTTGGGTTAATTTCTGATGAGTCTTTAAAAGAATTATCGAATACAAATTCAAAATTATTACATGAGTTAGCTGAAAAGGCTCCAGGAACATTTCAGCATTCATTACAAGTAGCAAATCTAGCTGAAGCTTGTGCTAATGAAATTAATGCAAATTCTATGCTTGTTCGAACTGGAGCATTATATCACGATATTGGTAAAATGGATAATCCCATGTTTTTTACCGAAAACCAATCAACTAACGTAAACCCACATAACGAACTTACACCAAAAGATAGTGCTCAAATAATTATCAACCACATTATTAAAGGTGTTGAAAAGGCAAAAAAACACCATTTACCAGATAGGATAATTGATTTTATAAGAACACATCATGGAACCACATTAGTTTATTATTTTTATAAAAAAGAAGAAGAATTAAGAGGGGGAGAAGAAGTTGAAATGAAGTATTTTCAATATCCTGGACCAATTCCTTTTTCAAAAGAAACAGCTATATTAATGATGTGTGATTCAGTTGAAGCAGCATCAAAAAGTGTTAAAGAGCCAACCGCTCAGGCTTTTGATAATTTAGTTGAAAAAATTGTAAATAAGCAAATGGAAGATGGTCAATTTATGAATGCGGATATTACTTTTAAGGAGTTACAAACTATTAAAAAGGTGTTAAAGAAGAAGTTAAAGAATATTTATCATTTAAGAATAGAATACCCAGAATAATTTTATTCGTTTTTTAGATAAAAAAAACAGAAAAATGTTGTGTAAATGCATTTCTAGTGCTACATTTGCACTCGCAAAAATAGGTTCATAAACATATTTAGGAGAGGTGCCAGAGTGGTAATGGAGCAGATTGCTAATCTGTCGACGGGTAACTGTCGCCAGGGTTCGAGTCCCTGTCTCTCCGCAAAATTAAAGATAACCATTTTCGGGGTGTAGCGTAGCCCGGTTATCGCGCCACGTTTGGGACGTGGAGGCCGCAGGTTCGAATCCTGCCACCCCGACATTTTAGAGTTACGGGCTCGTAGCTCAGCTGGATAGAGCACCTCCCT
>NZ_WTAR01000151.1 GCF_013139515.1 Lutibacter sp. | reverse complement strand
AACGACTAAAAAATGCAGTAGAAGCTTCAAAAATTGATTTAAGCCTTGAGCAGTGGTTTAAAATTTACAATGCTTCAACAGGTGTTGAACTGCCTTAGTGTGTAATTAAAATAACATTCAACGTTTCTAGTTTTACTTAAATTTACACTCAACCTAATCAATTATATATGATTTTAATTGGCAAACCTTACGTTTCAGATTTTCTTATAAAAACAATTAAAAAAAATAAGTTTCAAATAGTTGCAACTGCTGAAGCTAAAGAGTTAATTTCTGATGAATCATTGAATTGGGTTTCAGAAGCTGCTGCAAAAAAAATTATAAAAAGTGAACCTAATCACCTTATATATTCTAATTCTGAAAACACAATTAGTTGGGTTGAAGCTAATTTAAGCGAAACTAAACGTCCTGAACAAATTAAGCATTTCAAAAATAAAATAGCTTTTAGAGAATTATTAAAAGATGTGTACCCAAATTACTTTTTTAAAGGTGTAAAATATGAAGATTTAGATACTTTTTCGGTAAACAATTTAAAATTTCCATTTATAATTAAACCTGCTATTGGTTTTTTTAGTTTAGGTGTTCATAAAGTTGATGAGCCTGCTGAATGGAATGACGTTTTAACTAAAATTAAAACTGATATTGAGCATATTAAAGGTTTTTATCCAACTGAAGTTTTAAACACTAACAATTTTATTATTGAAGAATGTATTGAAGGTGAAGAATATGCCATAGATTGTTATTACAATAATAAAGGCGAAGCGGTTATTTTAAATTGTATGCACCATGTTTTTTCGTCTGGAAAAGATGTAAGTGATAGAGTGTATTCAACTTCAAAAGAAATTATTACTTCAACTCTTAAACCTGTTCAAAATTTAGTGAATATTATTGGAGAAAAAACAGGATTAAAAAATTTCCCTATTCATATTGAAGTTAGAATTGACAGTAACGGAACAATTATTCCCATTGAAGTAAATCCAATGCGTTTTGGTGGTTGGTGTACAACTGGAGATGTAGCTAATTATGCTTTTGGTATAAATTCTTATGAGTATTTTATATATAATAAAAAACCTAACTGGAATGCAATTTTCAAACAAAAAGAAGATAAAAAATGTAGCCTTATTTTGTTAGATAACAATTCAGGAATTGAGCAAAATGATATTGCTTCTTTTGATTATGATAAATTACTTGCTGATTTTGAAAACCCATTACTTTTAAGAAAAATAACTATTGGTGAGTATCCAATTTTTGGTTTTTTATTCACTGAAACTTCAAAAGGTAATGAAGGGGAATTAAAAACCATTTTAACTTCCAATTTAAGAAAGTATATTGTTAAAAAGTAAATTTTTAAAAGTTTAAAAGAAGCTGTATAAAAAGCGTATTTTCGTCAACTTAAGCTTGTTTTAGGTTCGCATAATAGTTGATAATCAAAATATTAAGATTCTGAAATAAATTCAGAATGACGGTTTTTCAATACTTTTTATACAGTCTCTTTTCTTTTTTTACTCCTTTTCAAAAATATTATTTTCTCTATCAATATCAGCCATTAATTGAGACGAATCTATTTCAACAGTTTTAATTTTCTTTGAAGTAGAAAACGTATATGTAGGGTGAGCCCAAGTCCAATCTTTTAACACCGTTGCCGTAGTTGGTTTATTCCCTCGCATCATACGTAGCGGAATATTAAAGTTTTCTTCACTTCCATCAACATAAGTAACAGTTACATCAATAGGCATTGGCATTTGACCTACACGAGCTAACGTAATAGTGTTTTCTTCAACTTTTGCTATTGCATAATCTATAGTGTGTGTGGTTTCAATCCATTCATTTAAATACCAATCTAATTCTAGTCCTGATACTTTTTCGGCAACCCTTTTTGCATCATTTGGTGTTGGATGCTTAAATTTAAAATCTTCAAAATATTTTTTAAGCATTTTTTTTACATTTTCTTCGCCAATAATATAATTAAGTTGTGAAACAAACATACTTCCTTTACCGTAACTTCCAATTCCAAAAGCTGCATTTGTATTAAATCTATCTGCATGCGTTGTTAAAGGTTCTTCTATTCCATTTTTCACTGCATAATAATAGCCTCTATAGCCATTTGCATTTGGTGTATCATCACCACCTCTTAAAATTTTGTTTGAAGCCAATGTTGAAATATACGTAGTATAACCTTCATCCATCCAAGAATGTTTACTTTCGTTAGTGGCTAAAATATTATGAAACCAAGTGTGAGCAAACTCATGAAATACAGTACCTACAATTTCATTTAATGATTTTCCACCAGCAACTAAAGTACACATTGCATATTCCATACCGCCATCTCCTCCTTGAATTATAGAATACTGTTCCCAAGGGTATTGACCAATTGCTGCATTAAAATAATTCAATGCTTTTTCGGTTAATGGTTGTACTTCTTTCCAAGCTTTAGAATATTCTGGCGTGTTTTTATATAAAAAATGAAGCTTAGTACCACTTTCTGTTACTAATACATCATGTGTATAATTTGGATCAGCCGCCCAAGTAAAATCGTGTACATTTTCTGCTTTAAAATTCCAACTTAATTTTTCACCTTTTTTAATCGTTAGTTTTTGATTTTTATCTTCATAACCATGACCTATTTCTTGTGGATTTTGAAGATTTCCAGTTCCTCCAACAGTGTAATTTCTATCAATATGAAGTGTTACATCAAAATTTCCCAAAACGCCTTGAAACTCACGAGCAATATAAGCATCTGCATGCCAACCTTCAAAATCATATTCAGCCATTTTTGGATACCATTGTGCCATTGAAAGCGCAACTCCATCTTCATTATTTCTTCCAGCTCTTCTAATGTGTATTGGTAACTGTCCTTCAAAAACCATATTAAAAGTTACTTTTTCACCCGGTTGAATTGGAGTGTTTAATTCAACTTCTAAAATAGTTCCTTCAATAGTATATTTTAAAGCATTCCTATTTTGCTGAAGTGAAACTACTTTTAAATAACCAATCTCATTTGATTTAAGTTTTGAAATTCTACTTTCATATTTTGGATTTTCTTTCGTTCCTATATTGTTTACCATTCTTCCATCAGGATCAACAATTACTTGTAAACGAGCATCCATTTCGCTATTTGGTTGAAATGCATTGTAATACAAATGATAAAAAACGGTGTTTAAAACATCGGGTGAATTATTAGTGTACACCAATTCTTGAGTTCCATTATATTGGTAATTTTCAACATTCACATCAACATCCATTCTATAATCTACATGTTGTTGCCAGTACGTTGTGTTGCTTTGTGCTGAAACTATGTAAGTAACTATTAAAAATAGTAGGGGTAGAAATTTATTCATTTTAAATTTATTTTTAATGCGCAATATAAACATATCTCTATAAAACAAAAAAGCACACTCAACTTGAGTGTGCTTTTTAACAGAACATTATAATTTTTTTATTATTTATTGAAATGTTTTTGAATTAAACGAAGTATTTCTACCTCTTTTACTGGTTTTTTCAGGTATTCATTACATCCTGTTTTCAATGCTTTTTCTTTATCGCCAGACAGTGCAAATGCGGTTTGAGCAAAAATAACAACGTCTTTATTAAATTTTCGAATCTCTTGTACTGCTTTATAACCGTTCATTTCTGGCATTTTAATATCCATTAAAATTAAATCAATGTCTGAATTTACTTGACAATATTCAACAGCTTCAACACCATTTTTAGTATGGATTATATTATTACTGTATTTATTAATGACAAGTGTAAGATACTTATCACATATCTCATCATCTTCAACAATTAATATTTTAAGGTTATTAATTTTAGCAGCACCTTTTTCTTCAGTAGTATTATTTTTTAGTGGAATTTTTTTATCTTTTTTTGAAACATATGGAAGTGTAAAATAAAATGTAGATCCAACATTTTCTTCCGTTTCTAACCAAATTTCTCCACCAAGCATTTCAATGTAAGATTTTGTTATTGACAGCCCTAATCCGGCTCCTTCTAAAGCTTTTTTATCTAAAATATCAGCTTGTATAAATCTTTGAAAAATAGCTTTTTGTCTATTTTTTGGAACGCCAATACCTGTATCTTTTACATAAAAATTAAGTTGATTTTCTTTTTTTTCACATCCAAACTCTATAAAGCCTTCATTAGTATATTTAATGGCATTTTTAATTAAATTTGTGAGTACTGCGTACAGTTTTTCTCTATCAGTTTCTATAATAGCCTCTTCAAGAGTTAGGTTGTTTTTAACAACAAACTGTATCCCTTTATTTGTTATTTCTGGTTTAAAAAATGTATGAATAAATTCAATTTGCTCATTCAAGTTAGTTTCAGTAATTACTACATTCATTAACCCTGAATCTATTTTTGAAATATCAACAATATCATTAATAATATTTAACATTCTAGCTCCACTTTTTTCAATAATACCAATATATTTTTGTTGTTTATCTCCTGTAAGTTTTGGTGATTTTAACAATTCTGCGAAGCCAAGAATACCGTTCATGGGTGTTCGTATTTCATGACTCATATTAGCAAGAAATGCAGATTTTAAAAGATCAGATTCCTCAGCCTTTATTTTAGATTTTGTTAATTCTTGTTCAATTTTTTTACGAGCTGTTATATCAAAAAAAGTAACAAGTATTTCATTATTAATAATTGTACCTGAAATTACAATGGTTAATTTTTCTCCTGTTTTACTTTGTACTTCATATTCTTTTGCTTCAATATTACTTCCTTTTTTCTTTGCAATTTCTATATCGTTTCCCCAAGAATTTATTACTTTTTTTCTATACTCAGGGTTAGGATATGCTAATAACCACCATTCTTCAACGCTAGGTAAATCATCACCTGTGTACCCAAAAGTAGTCTCAAAGCTTCTATTAAAATCTAGAATTTGTCCTTTCTCATTAATCAAAGCTAAAGGCACATCGGCTAGATTAAAAAGCTTCTCAAAACGCACTATACTTTTATCTAATTTTAATTCTCTATCTGATAACGTATCAAGCATTGAATTAAATTCTTGAGCTAATAACGTAGCTTCATCTGAGCCTACAATTTTAGCTCTTGCAGATGGATTTCCTGCACTTACTTTGTTTATTGTATCCTGTACTAAATAAAGCCTTTGAGTAATACGCTTACCCATAAACCAAGCTATTATTGAACCTATTAAAATTGCTAAAATTGTGTATAATACACCATTAAGTGTAATTATAAATAGCTTTTTTTCTGCTGCCTTTTGGTTTAAACCTACACGTACCCAACCTATGTGGTTTCCTTTAAGTATAGCAGGTACAGCCACATCTACCAATTCAGGCGTTTTATTAAGTATTGTTAATTCTGCTTTATTAGGTAAATCAATTAAAAATTTCCCTTTTTTAATTTTATCTGAATGTGCTAAAATTAACCCTTGCTCATCTGTTAAAATAGCAAATATTAATTCTGGATAATGAAGTTGACTGTCCACCAATTCCTGAAGACCAGCAATATCATCAGAAGCTATCCAACCTGCTGCTGATGTTGATAGTGCCCAAGAAAGAGATTTTGCTTCTTCTAGTTGTCGATCAAGTAATAGCTCTCGCTGCCTACTTGTTAAATCTATAATAAAAACAGTCATCATCACAGCATGCACAAGTGCTACACTAAGTATTAAACGACCGCGTAAGGTGTTAATTAAAAAATGTTTAAAACCTTTATTTTTCATTCTATTTCAATTTTACGTACTTCTCTTTCAAACCTCTTTATATAATTTTTTACAGTATCATAACTTTTATTAGTAGCAACATAAAAACGTGCAGTTTCCATTCCAACAAGAATTTCTCTTCCTTGCTTAGAAGTATGAAGACCGTTAAGAAGTATTGAAACTTGGTCTTTTATTTTGTTTGGTACATTGTCACGAACCATTACAGAATTATTAATGAGACTTTTTGTTTCCCATATAACTTCTAAAGCTGAAGCTTCTTTTGGATGGTCTTTTTGAAAAGCTCTCCATGGTGGTGGCCACGTTGCTCCAACTGTTGATTTTTTTAAGTAAACATTCATAATTGAAGACTCTTGAGAGCCTACATATTTGTTTTCAATATCTTTAGAAACATTAATTCCATTCGTGTGTAAAAAATACTGAGGCATAATACAAGCTGCCAATGCTGTTGGCGAAGGATAACTTACTGCGCTACCTTTTAAATTTATAGGTTTATTAATAATTCCATCTTTACGCACAATAAATATTCCTTTAAAATCTTTTGATTCTCCTGCCATTGCTATAACATTATAACCATTATCCATAGCTTGAATTGTTTGCCAAGGGTTAGGAAGAATAAATTCGTCTTTTCTACTTTTATATTTATCTTCAAATCTTCCATAATCTCTAGAGGCTTCAGTTTTAAAAGTAATACCTTCAATTCTTTCGCTTAAATAATTCATAAGCGGCTGATATTCTTCTACCAGTTTTGCAGGATTGTGAAGTGGATGTATAGCGAAATGATATGTTTTGGTTGCTTGAGTAAGTGGATAATCTCCAATTTGTGGGCCTTTATATGTTGGCTCTTGCTTGCAACTTGAATTAACTATTGAAAGTGTGATTATAAAAACAAAGTATAACCCTCCTTTTAAATCAAAACACTTCAACAGTTTTGTAAATGTTGTTTTATTAACTGCAACAACTCTCATTTACTTATAATAATATCTTTATTAATAAATTTTACAGGAAATGAATTATGTCAAAAAAATATTCATTTTCTTATAAATAGAATTTTCTTACTCAATAAGTTTTTCGTAGCTATTATTTAAACGTCCTGAATCATGGCATTTATTAGAATGTTAAATTTAATGAAATTTGATGAAATTCCTATTTTAAATTTATTAAAAACAAAAAAGCACACCCAATTTGAGTGTGCTTTTTAACAGAATATTATATATTTTTATCCTTTATTCACCATTTTATCGGCTAAAACTAAAGCGTTATATGCATTTGCTACTTTTCCTGAAATTGATAATGTAGAAAACTTCACTTTTTTACCATTTTTATTTTCTTTTGACTTAGAACCTGGTAAAATTACTTCCATATCTAATTCTGTTCCAGAATTCATAATAATATGTTTTACTTGGCTTGCAGATAATTGTGGGTAATACGATCTCACTAAAGCTGCAATACCTGCTACTTCTGGTGAAGCCATTGAAGTACCACTAATTTTTTGATATTCATTCTTAGGGAAAGTTGAGTAAATTTGAACTCCTGGTGCAAAAACATCAACATTTGATTTTCCATAGTTACTAAATGAAGCAGGTAATTTTTCGTTGTAATTAGAACTCATCGCTCCAACTGTAAGCACATTATCTGCTATTTCAGCTAATTTATCCATAGAATCGTTTGGCCAATTATCTTTCACATCAATATCTTTACTGCTATTTCCAGCCGCATGTACTAATAATACATCATTTTTTTCAGCATATTTAATTGCGTCAAAAACCCAATGACGATGAGGAGAAAAACTTTTTCCAAAACTCATATTCACTACTTTCGCACCGTTATCAACAGCATATCTAATTGCTAATGCAACATCTTTATCGCGCTCATCACCATCTGGCACTGCTCTAACTGACATTAATTTGGCGTTATGTGCAACACCATTCATACCAACGCCATTGTTACGTGATGCTAAAATAATACCTGAAACGTGTGTTCCGTGAATTTCATCATCTTTTGAACCAATTACAAATGCATTACCATAATTTGTATCATCAATATTTGTTGGAGAATCTCCTACAATTGCTCTACCATCAAAGTTTAAATCGTAATTTTTATTTTTCTTTTGTGACTCGTAATATTCTAAGTATGCTTTTTCGTCTAACCCTCTTGAAAGAAGCCCTAAAACATCTCCTATTTGCGCTTGTAATTTTTCATCATCAGTTTTTACAGCTTGTAAATCTTCTAGACTAAAATCATCTTTGCCTAAAAAAGTTTTAACTGCAGCAAAATTTTCTCCAATTATTGTCAAACGATCTAATGTTTTAAAATGACGAGAAGATGCAGCTTCAAATGCTTTTGAATATTTTTGATATTTTTTAAAATCTGCTTTTTCTCCTTCAGCAATAGTTTCAGCAGTTTTTCCGTCAAAACGATTCTTATATTGTGCATACAAACGTGTAATTTCTAATTGTTCTGGCGCAGCAACACCGCTCCCTCCTAAAAAATTCCATCCATGAACATCATCTACATATCCATTTTTATCATCGTCAATTCCATTACCTGCAATTTCACCTGGGTTTGTCCAAAGTACATCTTTTAAATCTTCATGCTCAATATCAATCCCTGAATCTATCACACCAACAACAACAGTTACACCTGTTTTTCCTTCTAAAAATTTGTACGCTCTATCTAAGCTAATACCTGGAATTGTATCAGTTGCTAAATCTGCATGTGCCCAGTGATTAAATTTCTCATCTGTAATTTCTCCTTTTTTAGCTGCAACGCTTACAGCTGTATCCATTGTTGGAACTGCTATATTTTTAACAGAACTACAACTTGCTAATGTAATTGCGGCTATCGCTACTACATAAATTGATTTTACTATTCTCATTTTTATTTATGTTTAATTAAATACTTCCTTAAATTTATATGTTTGGTTTAATCGTACTCCTTTTTCGGTGTGTTTTACGGTGCACAACTCGTTGGTTGCATCGTGTTCAAAAAATAACAGGTAATTATTGTCTGCTGCTTTGTTTAAAAATATTGCTTTTTCGTCCATAGTTAACAACGGTCGCGTGTCATAACCCATTACATACGGTAAAGGAATATGACCAACTGTTGGTAGCAAATCTGCCATAAAAACAATTGTTTTTCCTTTGTATTGAATATGAGGAATCATTTGTTTTTCTGTATGTCCATCAGCTAATAAGATATCGAATCCTAATTCAGAATTTTGAATAAAATCTCCTGAAGGTAAATTCACAAAATTTAATTGTCCGCTCGCTTCAATTGGATTGATATTTTCTTTTAAAAATGATGCTTTTTCTCTCACATTTGGTTCAATTGCCCACTGCCAATGATTTTTATTGCTCCAAAATTTTGCGTTTTTAAACGCTGGTTCGTATCCTGTTCGGTCTTTATTCCATTGAATACTTCCTCCGCAATGATCAAAATGTAAGTGTGTTAAAAAAATATCGGTAATATCATCTCTATGAAATCCATGTTTTGCTAATGAAGTGTCTAAAGAAAAATCTCCAAACATGTAATAATGACTAAAAAACTTATCGGATTGTTTATTTCCTACGCCTGTATCAATTAAAATAAGCCTGTTACCATCTTCAATAAGCATGGTTCTTAAACTCATATCAATTAAATTATTGCTATCTGCAGGGTTTGT
>NZ_WTAR01000025.1 GCF_013139515.1 Lutibacter sp. | reverse complement strand
TGCATTTGCACCATTGCTTTCCACCAGTATTCTCTAATGTTTTTCTTTAATTCAACACCATTTTGTGCATAGTCATACACTGCACTTAAGCCATCATAAATTTCACTAGATTGAAATACGTAACCGTACTCTTTTGCGTGTGAAATTACTTTTTTAAATTTATCTTCATTATTTGCCATCCTGCAAAAATAGGAAAGGTTTTAATACTAAAAAATAAAAAGTGGAAATAGCCGAAACTATTTCCACCCAATTAACATTAAATAATACTAATTTGGAGTTACTTATTTTTACTTCAGGGTAAATTGTGTAGCTCCTGCTAATTTATCTTCAATATAAATATATACTTTATAAGCACCGCTGCTAATATAATCTCTATTTACTTCAACTAATGAAATAATATCTACAGATTCGCCTAAATAATTTACAATTGTTTGATCACTATAACCAATTTGTGTTTCACCAAACGTTAATTCACCTTTACTGGCAACTGTAAGTCCTTTTGAATTTACAATTTGAATATAAACTTGGCGTTCACCTTGTTCTGAAATTTCATTTTTTGAAATGGTAAAGTTAATTCTAAAAGCGTCTGTGTTTTTAGCTCTTGATGTTTCAACTAATTTTCCATTATTACGTTCACGCATTGCTAATACTTTAGCTGTGCCTACTTTTAAAATAGAACCAATAGCTACTTTTTCTGATAAACTTAAATTTTGCAATGTTAATGTGTCATTTTTAGCTAATTGACTAAATATTTGAACGTTAGCACTATCTAAGTCAATTGTTAACAGTTGATTTACGCCTGTTAAAGAATCGGTCATAAAAAATAAACGTCTGTTTGTTTCTTCTAGTTTTGCAATTTGACCTCTGTAACGGCGAATTAAGCTGTAATTTGTAGCTTTTAATCCTTTAATTGAATCTCTTAAAGCAATAATTCTATCTCTTTCTAAAGATAACTCGTTTGTCATAGAAGTATTTTGTCCAATAGCTTCTTCATACTTCACAATCATACTATCTAAGTTTCCTTCAATTTCTAATTTTTCTTCTTCAACAGCGTCAGTTAACTTTTTATGGTTATTATTATTATAAATTGTATAACCTATTACGCCTAGTAACAATATAGCTAAAACTATAACTATTACTTTGCTGTTTGATTTCTTATTTTCTTCCATCATTACTTTAATTTATCTATATCCTAATTTATTATTCAACGCGAAATGCAAAAATAAATTATAATAAAGCCAATAAATAATTTTTGAGGTGCTTTTTTTGAGGAATTATAAATTTACGCCACAAAAGTTAATTTTCATAATTATTTCATATTTTTTTATATCAATTTAACATAATCATCAAAAAAATGTAACTTTAAAAAAAGTTTTGCTATGAATTTTTTGAAAGATATTTTTAATATTTTCTTTCCTGAAGTGTGTTTATGCTGCCATGAACACTTAACAAGTAATGAATTGACAGTTTGTTTAATTTGTAGACACGACTTGCCTTTAACTAATTTTAGTACTGAAAAAGATAATTTAGTTGAAAAATCGTTTTATGGTAGAATTCCTATTGAAAATGCTACTGCATTGTTTTATTTTTTGAAAAAAGGAAAAGTTCAACAATTAATTCATGAACTTAAATATAACAAACAACAACAAGTTGGTACTTTTACAGGAAATTGGCTTGGTACTGAAATAGCTGAAAGTAATAGATTTAAAAATATAGATTATATTATTCCTGTACCACTTCATAAAAAGAAATTAAAAACAAGAGGTTACAATCAAGTAACAACTTTTGGTGAAAGTTTAGCTCAAAAACTAACTACTGAATATAATACTGATTTTCTTATTAAAGTTTCTTCAACAAAAACACAAACTAAAAAAATACGTTTAGATAGATGGAAAAATGTTCAAGAATTATTTATTGTGCAAAACAAAAGTGCTTTAGAAAATAAACATATTTTAATAATTGATGATATTATAACAACCGGCGCAACACTTGAAGCTTGTTGCAATGCGTTTTCAAACATTAAAGGTTTAAAAATTAGCATTGCTTGTATGGCTTACACTAAATAATTAATTTTTAGTTAAAAAACCGCATTCAAAAAAAACGAAGTCGGTTTTTAAATAAATTAATTGTTATTTTGCATTACAATTATTCGCATACTATGAATTATAGAGTTTATAAAATTCTTTTAATAATAACAGTTGGTTTATTACTAACTAATTGTGCCAAAAGAGGTAGGCCAACTGGTGGAAAAAAAGACAGTATTGCTCCATTATTAGTGAGCGCTTCACCAAACCATAAAAGCATTAATTTTAAAGCTAAAAAAATACGAATTTCTTTTGATGAATACATTAAATTAAAAGATGTAAACAAGCAATTAGTAATTTCTCCACCTCTTAAAAACACACCAATAATTACTCCGGTTGGTACTGCAAGTAAGTTTATTGATATAAAAATTTTAGATACTTTAAAAGAAAATACAACGTACACTTTTAATTTTGGAAATAGTGTTGTTGATAATAATGAAGAAAATAAATTAGAACATTTTAAATACGTAGTTTCTACTGGAACTTACATTGATTCATTAAAGGTTGAAGGAACTATTACTGATGCTTTCAATCAAAAAACTGATGAAAATATTTCTGTAATGTTGTATGAAATAAATGAACAATTTACAGATTCTATTATTTTTAAAGAAAAACCAATGTACGTAACAAGTACATTAGATAGCACAAACTTTGAATTAAGCAACTTAAAATCAGGCAAGTACTTATTAGTAGCTATAAAACAACCTAGTAATAATTATATATACAAAGCCAAACAAGATAAAATTGGATTTGTAAAAGACACCATTACTTTACCTACTGACAGTACATTTTCAATCTCATTATTTAAAGAAATTCTACCTTTTAAATTATCAAAACCAATTGAAGCTTCTAAAGGACGCATCTATTTTGGCTATGAAGGAGATGGGAAAAACCTAACTGTGAAATTGTTAACTAATATCTCAACCAATTTTAAACAAGAAAGTGTTTTTGAAAAAGGTAAAGACACTTTAAATTTTTGGTTTAACAACATTGAAAATGATTCTCTTTCATTTGAAGTTAATACTTTAAATTTTAAAGACACCGTTTCTGTAAAATTACGCTCATCTAAACAAGATACATTGGTATTAAAAAAGAATATTGCTTCTATGTTAGAATTTAGAGACACCTTTTCAATAAGTTCTAGCATTCCAATTACAAAAATTGATACTTCAAAAATTACGTTTATAACTAAAGATTCCATTTTGGTTCCTTACTCAACAAAATTGGATAGTTATAAAACAAAGCTGCTAATTAATTTTGAAAAAACATATAAAACAGAATATTTATTAAATTTACATCCACAAACTATAACTGATATTTTTGAAAACACAAATGACACACTGTCTTACAAATTTTCAACTAAAACTCTTGAAAGTTATGGAACAATTAATTTAACTGTTTCTAATGTGCACTCTCCTGTGATTATTGAATTAATTACAGAAAAAATGGAGTTAATTGCTCGTAAAAAAATAACATCCAGTCAAATTATTAATTTCAAACATTTAGCACCAAAAAAATATATTGTAAGAGCTGTTTTTGATGACAATAATAATGATGTTTGGGACACTGGTAATTATTTACAAAAAACACAAGCAGAAAAAGTCCAATACTTTGACTTTATTTTTGAGATGAGAGCAAACTGGGAAGAAAACGAGATATTTACACTAAAATAAACCTCTAAATTTTTAATTTATCAATTAAATTAAATTTAGTGCTTGTTTTAAATCGCCAATTAAATCATCAATATCTTCAATACCAACGCTTAACCTAATTAAAGAATCTACAACACCTGTTTTTTCTCTTTCTTCTTTCGGAATTGAAGCGTGTGTCATACTTGCAGGATGCCCAGATAAAGATTCTACACCACCAAGTGACTCTGCTAAAGTAAATATTTTTAAGTTTTCAACTATTTTAAAAGCATCATTAATATTATTTCCTTTGGTAACAAACGAAACCATCCCACCAAAATCACGCATTTGTTTTTTGGCAATTTCATGATTTGGATGATTCTTAAAACCTGGCCAATACACGTTTTCAACTTTTGGGTGTTTCGCTAAAAATTCAGCAACAGTTCTTCCATTTTCACAATGTCTTTGCATACGTACATGCAATGTTTTTATACCTCTTAACACTAAAAAACTATCCATTGGTCCACAAACTGCTCCACATGAATTTTGAATAAAATATAGTTTATCTGCTAATTCTTTATCATTTACAATTAAAGCGCCCATAACTACATCACTATGACCTCCTAAATATTTTGTTGCAGAATGCATTACAATATCAGCACCCAAATCTAAAGGATTTTGCAAATATGGAGTTGCAAATGTGTTATCAACCGCTAATACAACTTTATGCTTTTTAGCTACTTTTGAAACAGCTTCAACATCAATAATATTCATCATCGGGTTTGTTGGTGTTTCAACCCAAATAAGTTTGGTTTTTTCTGAAATATAATTTTCAATTTTTTCAGCATTTCCCATTCCAATAAAATGGAATTTAATTCCGTAGTTTTCAAATATTTTTGTGAAAATTCGATACGAACCACCATACAAATCATTTGTTGAAATTACCTCATCTCCTGGGCTCAACATTTTTATAACACAATCAATAGCTGCTAATCCTGAACCAAAAGCCAAACCAAATTTACCATTTTCAATACTTGCAAAAGCATTTTCAAGTGCCGTACGTGTTGGATTTGCAGTTCTTGAATACTCGTACCCTTTATGATCTCCTGGTGAAGCCTGTGCGTATGTAGATGTTTGATAAATTGGAGGCATAACTGCACCTGTAGAAGGATCGTGCTGTTGGTTTCCGTGTATTGTTTTTGTGTTAAATTTCATGATAAACTATGTTTGTTTAAATATGTGGAAGTTACAAATGTACTTATTTTGTAGGCAATTGTAAATTTTATAGTTACAACTACTTTTAAATAAATTTAAGCAATTGTAATATCACTCCTAAATGAATTCCCTCGTGATATAAATTAAAATTAATTCCATCATCAATAGTGTTTAATGTAATATCAACACTTGTTTTATATTCAAAATATTTTTTGAATATATCATTGTTATAATCCTCCATTAATTGTTCTGGTAACTTTAAAAATTGTTGTTTTATAATTTCAAATTCTTCTTCTGAAATAGTGTAAGACGGAGCTGTTCCCTTTTGAAAATTAGTAATTAATTCTTCAGAAATTAAACACTCTAAACCCGATAATTTATAACATAACAACTGCTGTGTTACTACTAAATGCGTAATATTCCAAGCTATGTTATTTTTAAAACCTTTAGGAACTTTATTTAACTGTTCAATAGTAAGGTTTTCTATAACTTTTAATGTTAATTTCCTTGATTTTTTTAACGTATCTATTTGCTTCAACATTTGTTTTTGTATTTTTTTTATTAAAAGTGTTCAAATTTAACATAAAATCGCATTAATTTTACTGAAACATCTATTTTAAAAAAATGAAAAAAATATACCACTTAAAAACGTGTGACACATGCAGAAGATTGTTAAAAGAAATGGATACTTCAGGCTATGTTTTACAAGAAATAAAAACAGAACCTATTACCGTTAAACAATTAGATAAATTGCACGATTTAACAAACAGTTATGAAGTTTTATTTAGCAGAAGAGCTAAAAAATACAAGCAAATGGACTTAAAAAACCAAGTTTTAACAGAGCAAGATTACAAACAGTTAATTTTAGATGAATACACTTTTTTAAAACGCCCAGTAATTATAAATAACAATGAAGTGTATGTTGGAAATACAAAAAAAAGAGTTGTTTAGTAACTAAACAACTCTTTTTTTAATGGTTTTATATTATTTCCAATAATCAGCAACCCAAGGCGCAGGTCTCACATAACGATACCATTTCCCTCGTCCTCCAACAATAGCTTTATGCGGGTTTATTTCTCCATGAAAGATAATAATTTTTGAACCTTCAGGAATTACAGGTTTTTTCCAAACTGCCAATGGGAAACGAGAAATACAATCGTATTTAAAACTAGGACACCATTCTTTTGGCCAATATTGTAATTTTCCTTTATCGTTTATAGCATGTGTTAAATATTCTTGTTCGTTTCTATGTTCTTTTATTACTGCATCAAAATTAGCAATAAAATCATCAAAAACGTATCCATGCTTTCCTATATCAAATCTATAAACAGATGAATTTCCTGTTATTCTCCACGATCTCCAGCTATGATCTTTAATAATTCTAAACTCTCCTTCTACATCAAAAAAGCAATCAATATTATCAACAATTACAATATCTAAGTCTAAAAATAAGGCGCGGCCTTCTAAACCGTATAAATCTTCTTTTAACGTAGTTAATTTTTTCCACATACGCTCAGGAAGGTTAGAATCTAAATTAATTTCTGGTATTGAAAAACACTGTACATCATCAATAATTCCTTCTTCATCATCCGTTAAACAAATCATTTTAAAATCGTAGGTTAAGTTTTTTTGTACCATAGAATACAATCTGTTCACGTATTCAGCTCCGTATAAAGTTCCCCACTTCATACAAAAAATATAGTTTGTTGTTTTATCTTTCATCTTTTTTCTAATATATGTAAATATTCAACTGTTTCAGTTGCTTTATGATTTCTGTTTTCTGTTTTATCAGCTTTAAAACGTTGATAATTAA
>NZ_WTAR01000143.1 GCF_013139515.1 Lutibacter sp. | reverse complement strand
AGCGCAATTAGAGTTATGGAATAATAGAGAAGCTTATAAGAATGAAGTGTATATGTTGCCAAAACATTTAGATGAAAAAGTTGCTCGTTTGCATTTAGCTAAAATTGGCGTTGAGTTAGAAACATTAAGAGAAGATCAAGCTTCATATATTGGTGTTAAAGTTGAAGGGCCATTTAAACCAGAATACTACAGATACTAATAATTTTTATAATTGATAATAAAAAGCTTTGTTACTATATAGTAACAAAGCTTTTTTGTTTTTATGAAACACAAACTAAAAGTTATTAATATTAAAAGTTAATTGTTAACTTTAACAATGTTATGTGAAAGTAAAATAAACATAACTAGCTGACACTTAATATCAAAAGACATGACTAATAATCAAGATCATATAGATAAGCTTCTAAATAAACTTGAACTACTTTTAAAGAGACAAGAAGATTTTTCAAAAGAAGTAAATATACTAAAGGAAGAAATATTCAAATTAAAAACAGCTGAAATAAAAATTCCTTTAGAAAAAGAAGAAGTAATTGAGGATGCACCTGTAGCTTCACCTGTACCTATAAAACCTCAACCAACATATAGTTCTCATACAGCATCAAAAAAATTGTATAGAAATGCCAAAAAAAGAATTTTTGGTGGTGTATGTGCTGGAATAGCGGATTATTTGGGTATTAATAGAGCTTTAATGCGTTTTATTTGGTTAATTCTTTCCTTCTTTTTTGGAATTGGATTTTTTGTTTATGTAATATTATGGATAGCAATTCCAAAAGCAAAAGCATCTCACTTGTTTAAGAGTCAAGCGGAACAACAAAAACAGACTATTACAAATGAACCCACAAAACAGACACTTCAAAAACCGAGTAGTGAATCAAAATCTAGTATTAATCTAGAGAAATTTATTGGAGAAAATCTTATTAATAAAATTGGGATTATTATAATTATAATGGGAGTTGCAATAGGTGCAAAATATTCTATTGAACACAACTTAATAAGTCCGTTAACTAGAATTATTTTAGGATATTTAGTTGGTTTGGGTCTTTTGGTTTTTGGAATTAAATTGAAAGAGAAATATTTAAATTTTAGCGCGGTATTAGTTAGCGGAGCTATGGCAATTTTATATTTTATAACATATGCCGCTTATAGTTTTTACGACTTGTTTCCACAAACAATTACATTTCTTTTAATGGTTGTATTTACAGTATTTACTGTTGTTGCGGCTTTAAATTACAATAAGCAAATTATAGCTCATATTGGAATGGTGGGAGCTTATGCAGTTCCTTTTTTACTAAGTGAAAACTCAGGAAACATTACGGTGCTTTTTAGCTATATTACAATTATTAATATTGGAATACTTGTTATTTCATTTAAAAAGTATTGGAAGCCACTTTACTTTTTCTCCTTTTTTCTAACTTGGTTAATCTATTATTTTTGGTATAACTCCAAATTTGAAATAGCTGAACAATTTGTATTCGCTTCACTCTTTTTATTCCTGTTTTTCGGTATATTTTACATTGCATTTCTTGCATTTAAATTACTTCAGAAAGAAAAATTTGAAATTACAGATGTCTTATTACTTCTTGCCAATTCATTTATTTTTTATGGAATTGGTTACCATATTTTGGATAACCACGAAATAGGAAGTCAATTATTAGGTGTGTTTACACTTGGAAATGGTATTTTGCATTTTATAGTTAGTGTTATTATTTATAAACAAAAACTAGCAGATAAAAACTTATTTTACCTTGTTTCAGGGTTAGTTTTAGTATTTGTTACCATTGCAATACCTGTTCAGTTAGACGGAAATTGGGTAACATTATTATGGGTTGGTGAAGCTGCATTGTTATTTTGGATTGGGAGAACAAAACAAATTTCTACCTATGAAAACATTTCATATTATTTAATGATATTGGCCGTTTTTAGTATATATCAAGATTGGTCAATAGATTATCATTTGAACCCTTATAATGATAGTAGTGTAGAAATAACACCTATTTTCAATATTCATTTCTTAAGCTCATTACTTTTTATAGCTGCTTTTTTCTTTATCAATAGTTTGAATTTGAATGCAACATATAATTCAGCTTTAAAAACTAGACAAGGGTTACAAAAAGTTATTTCGTTTTTAATAAACACGATTTTTTTAAGTACTATTTATTTAGCCTTCAGACTAGAAATAGCAAATTATTGGAATCAATTGTATGCAAATTCAATTTTAACAGTGGGTGAATATGATCAATATTTTAATTATGATTTAAAATCGTTTAAAACAATATGGATACTTAATTATTCACTCTTATTTTTAACAATACTTTCATTTATTAATATAGAAAAAATTAAAAACAGACAATTTGGGTTAATTAATCTTGGTATAAATACCATTGCAATTGCTGTTTTTTTAACTCAAGGATTATATGTGTTAAGTGAATTAAGAGAAAGTTATCTAGAGCAAACTTTAGCTGCTTATTACCAGGTTGGCAGTTATAACATTGTAATTAGATATATTTCGTTTGCTTTTGTTGCAATTGCATTAATTGCTTGTTATAAATACGTAAAACAAGTATTTATAAAAGTAAATTTAAAAAGAGCATTTGATTTGTTGCTTCACATTACTATTTTATGGGTTGTAAGTAGTGAGTTAATAAACATATTGGATATTTCAGGCTCACCTCAATCTTATAAACTTGGTTTAAGTATACTTTGGGGTGTTTATTCATTAGTATTAATTTCTTTAGGTATTTGGAAATCAAAAAAACATTTGCGTATTGGAGCAATTTCATTATTTGGAATTACACTTATAAAACTTTTCTTTTATGATATTTCACACCTTAATACTATTTCAAAAACTATAGTATTTCTATCGTTAGGGTTTTTACTTTTAATAATTTCATTTTTATATAACAAATTTAAACACGTAATATCTAATGAAGATTAAAATCACCGCTTATTTAGTATTTTTATTTTGCTCATATTCGTATGCTCAAATAAATGAATATACTTATAAAAGAGAATTAAATGGAGTTTCAAAGCAATGGCACAAAGTAGTTTTGACCGAAGAAATTTTTGGTAAAGTATCACCAACCTTTAATGACATTCGAATTTTTAGTATTACTAAACAAAAAGATACTATTGAAGCGCCATACTTTATGCAACTTCAAACTGAAAAAATAATTACAAGTGAAGTGAATTTTAAATTGTTAAATACTTCATACAATAAGAAAGGCTATTATTTTACGCTAGAGGTTCCAACTAATGAAGCAATAAATCAATTAAAACTAAATTTTAAACAACAAAATTTTGATTGGAAATTAACTCTTGAAGGAAGTAATAATCAAAAAGAATGGTTTACTGTTGTTAATGATTATCGAATTTTATCTATCAAAAATTCAGAAACAAATTACCAATTTACCAATATAGTTTTTCCTAATACTAAGTATCAATTTTTTAGAATACTTATTAAAAGTAATGAAAAACCAACCTTATCAATAGCTAAAATTGCATCTAACAGCAGTACTAAAGGAAGTTATAACAATTATGTTATTGAGAAATTTATAATCATTGACAAAAAAAACTTAAAAGAAACCGAACTTGAAATTAAATTAACAGCTAAAGTACCTGTGAGCTCTGTTAAAATTAATTTGAATGAAACTTTTGATTATTATAGACCGCTTACCATAAAATATTTAGCTGACAGTTTAGAAACAGAGTTAGGTTGGAAATATATTTACAAAACATTAACTTCAGGAACACTTAATTCTATTGAAAAAAATGAATTTAAATTTCAAAGTACGCTACTTCAAAAGTTAAAAATTAATATTTCAAATTACGATAATGAACCATTACTAATTGACTCTGTTCAAGTAAATGGTTATGTTCACGAATTGATTGCCAGATTTACTAAGCCGGCAACTTATTACTTAACCTATGGAAACAAAGAAGCAGTGAAACCAAATTATGATATTAAACGTTTTGTTTCAAAAATTCCAGATACGTTAGCAGTCTTAAATTTAGGGAAAGAGCTATTAATTGATAAAGAGAAAGTTATTGGTAAAGAACCTTTATTTAAAAATAAAAATTGGTTATGGACAGTTATGGCAATAATTATTTTATTACTTGGTTGGTTTTCAATAAAAATGATGAAATCAAAATGAATCGTGAAAAACATAAACTGCTTCTGCAATTAATACGTAAATAACTACAACAATAATAACCACATAAATTTTTTGGAGTTTATCTCTTTTTCTTTGTTCTAAATAATTTTTATGTTCTTTCATTAAAAATAGGCTTACAATTGGGGTTAAGTGCACATTGTACATTGTAGCATATAATAAACTCTTTAAAGTTTTATAGCATTTTACTCAAAAATAGTAAAATTGAGTTAAAAATCAAATGATTTTAATCATTAAACGTCTTTTAAAATGTATTTATTATATTTTGAACTTAAAAAGATCCTTCTGGTTTAAACATATAGAGTATGAAGTAAATTAGTATCACAATTACAATAGCAATTAAAATAAGACCAAGAATAAATAACATATTTTCTTTTACCTTATTATT
This sequence comes from Lutibacter sp., assembly GCF_013139515.1. Taxonomy (GTDB): domain Bacteria; phylum Bacteroidota; class Bacteroidia; order Flavobacteriales; family Flavobacteriaceae; genus Lutibacter. Next base: position 681 of record NZ_WTAR01000143.1, on the reverse strand, counting down.
TTTAGGTTCTAAATAAGGATGAAATTTTTTTACTCTTTTTTTATCCTTTCCCATAACTTAAATGTTTTTGATGATAAAAATTTGTAAATACGCTACTAATATAATTAAAAATATAGAATAATCGGTCATTTAAAAACCGTACGCCTTATTAAAGTGTACGGTTTAATTACATTAAAATGTCAATTTAGTGGGTTATTTATTTTGAAGTATTAAATGTATTTCTAATTAGAATGATAGTTTATAACTAATATTAGGTATTATTAGCGCTTCTCTAAATTCATCAACAGTATTTGTTTTGATATTATACCTATGTCCTTGAAATTCTTTAAAATTAGAGGCATTCAAAATTTTAAGAGACAGTTTATGACTTGTTTTCTTTTTATACCATTCGTAATTAACAGTAAAATGAGTTAATACAGCTGTTTTTGTTTGTGCAGTAAATGGAGTTGTTTCATTATAAATTACATCTTGTTCTATAATTGATGTAGCTTCATCAATTATAGTATATCTATCTCCACCTTGAATACTTAATTTAACATTGAAGCCAAGTAAGTTTTGTTTATTAGTACCAACTCTATATTCTTTTCCAATAAGTGCATTAAATAAATAATTTTTATTGTAGCGAGTATTAAACCACTCATCAGTATCAGTTTTGTATTGAGAATTAAAAATTGAAGCAGA
>NZ_WTAR01000140.1 GCF_013139515.1 Lutibacter sp. | reverse complement strand
GTTGTTAAAGGACCATCTAACCAAATTGTTTCGGCTCCTTTAATAATATAACGCCCAATTAAATCTGTTGAAGAAGTTTCTTCATGGCAAGAAATGGTAATTAGTTTTTTATTTAATTTATGAGCCATAAACTCAATAAATCTAGATTTACCAGTACCAGTTGGTCCTTTTAATAAAAACGGAATTTTATTTTTATAGGATTGTTCAAATACTTCAATTTCTTTTCCAATTGAATGATAATATGGTGCTTGCTTACTCATACTTATTACTTGTTTACAGTTTCAACAATTTTAATAATTGTTTCTTTATTATCAACTCCTAACCCTTCTTGTTGATGAACCAACTCACCATGCGGGTTAAACACACTTATAATATTTGAATGTGAAAAATCCAAAGGTGAAATTTGTTTGTATTTAACAGCTAGTACATTTGCAAATTCTCTAACACTACTTATGTCTCCCTGCAAGAAAGTCCATTGTTCATCATCCATGAAATTTTCAATGGCAAATTCTTTTAATCTTGCTGGCGTATCTGTTTCTGGATCAATACTTACTAACACAAAATTAATATCTTTTAAAAGGTTTTTATGAATTTTAGATTCAATACTACGCATATCTGCTACCAATCTTGGGCAAGCTGCTTTACAAGTAGTATAAATCATTACCATTACTAATGTTTTTCCTTTTAAATCTTTCAATTCAATTTCTTTTCCTTCTTCCGTATTCCATTTTGAAGTTAAATTAAAAATAGAAGTTTCTGAAATTTCATCAGTTGATTTATTTTTTTTTAGTTGATCTGCAATAGGTTTTAAATCCATTTTACAAACACTACAACTGGCAGGTTCATTAAATGTCTTTTCCCCTTCACATTTCATAGGACATTGATAGGCAATTGCTTTATCTTTGTTAGGTTGCCCTGTATTACATGCTGCTAAAGTTAAAATTGCAACAAGTAGCAATGTTATATATTTTATGTTTTTCATTTAATTTGTAATTTTATCTTTCACACATCTAAAACCTAAGTTTCTCATCGTGTATTTTGCCTTAACACTTCCACGAATTGCGTAACGCATAAAAGCCGCATAGTTCATTAAATCGGTTGCGCCTATGGCTGCACTTCCACAAAATAGGTTACTATCATTATCTACATCTTTTCTTGATTCTCCAGATACCAGCACCGAATTAAAATCGGAAGTCCATTCCCAAACTAATCCGTGTAAATCATAAACTCCCCAATAGTTTTTGAATGTTGAACCAATTTCATTATTGAATGTTTTTGGTTTCTCGTACCAAGATAAAATAAATTCGTTATATGTTTTTAATGTACGTGCATCTGGAAGTTTCTCATTTGCCATTGCTACATATTCCCATTCATCAACGGTTGGCAACCTTTTTCCTTGACATTCACAATAATCATTTGCTACAAACCAAGAAATATTGGTAATTGGAGCTTTTAAAGATTGAGTAGTGCTTAAAATTGTATCTGATTTCCAAGAATAAAGGTAATTCTCATCAGCAAAAAGCCGAATAATTTTTGACTTTTTCCATTTTGAATTGTTTTTAACAAATGCTAAAAATTCTTCATTAGTAACTGGATATACATCCATCTCAAAGTCTGAAATTGTTACTTGTAAGGAGTCTCTACCATAAAGTGGCGTATAAGTTCCTCCTTTTATAGTAACCATTTTAGACTGACAATTTGCATTGACAGCCATAAGAAGCATGGTGCAAATTGTCAATCTTAAAATAGTTTTCATTGGTATTAAATTTTAGTGACCGCTTTTAACTTCATCAACCATATTGGTAGTAACATTTGTTTTGTTGTTATCCCAAGAGTTGTATATGTAAGTTAATACATCAGCAACTTCATCGCTAGTTAATGTTTGCTTTGTCATAATACTATTGTACTTTTCTCCATTAACTGTAATTTCACCAGTTTTACCATTTAGTACAATATCAATAGCTCTTTTTACATCAGCATTTAAATAATCTGATTTTGCTAAAGGAGGAAATGCACTAGCAATACCTTCTCCATTTGCTTGATGACAAGCGAAACAAGTTTTCGTATAGATGTTTTTACCTGATGCTATTTTCTCTTCCAATGTTTTATTTTTTCTAACAGCTACTTTTTTAGAATCATCAGTAGGCATCTCTTGAATTGTTCCTCCTTCTGGATTGTAAATACCTTCTTGCTTAACTCCTGAATATAATTTCTTATCTTCTTCACCTTTAACTTTCAACATTCCTAAAGCTCCTTTGTTGAATGCTCTAAAGATAGAGTGATCTACAATAATAAATGTCCCTGGAACATCTACTTTAAACTCAACAATTGCAGCTCCACCTGCAGGAATTAATGTAGTTTGTACATTCTCATTAATCATAGAACCACCTTCAACATTTACTTTGTCAAATATTTCGCCAATTACGTGAAAAGAAGAAACTAAGTTAGGTCCACCATTACCAACATATAAACGTACCGTTTCACCTACATTTGCTGTAATTGCATTGTCACCTGTTAAAGAACCCATTCTACCGTTAAACACAACATAGTCTGCTTGCTCTGCAACGGCTTTTGTCATATCAAAAGGTTGTAACCCTGGTGCTCCGGTTGCTCCTTTTGTATAGAAGTCTCCTTGCATAAT
>NZ_WTAR01000154.1 GCF_013139515.1 Lutibacter sp. | reverse complement strand
CCACTAGAAATTGTTCCTTTGTCTTTCCCTTCCATTCTATCTTCTTCAAAAAGCAATTGTGCTTTTGGTCCAAAAGTTCTAAAGGCTACTCTATCATTTTCCCAGGCATAATCATCAATTCTCTCTGGGACAAATCTAGAATAGGTTGTTATATCATTATTTTTTAAATTTGCTTTTTCATTTAAAAAAACTACTTCATATTCATTTGTTGAATTTGCTTTTAAAGTGGGCTGAAAAAGAACAGACTCTTTCTCTCCATCTCCATTTTCATCTACTAACTGACTTGTATAAGTTTTATCTGTTTTAATATCTTTAAAACTAATTGAAGAATATTTTTGCTCTTGCTTAGAAATTAGCTCTGACAAAAGAATAGTTACTGATGCATTTTTTCTAATCTTGCTTGAATTATTTTTCACTGTAATTGTTACTCCTTCTTCTGAAATACAACCTCCTAACAAAATAAAAAAAAGTAAATAAAATGCTTTAATTTTCATGGTTCTTTGTATTATTTATAATCCTATGTTACTTATTTTACTTTTATTTTTTAATTCTTCAACATCAGATTTATTCAATAACCCTAGCTCCTTGCGAATACAATTAGCTGCACCCATAGACGCTCCTAATTTTGCCATACCTTCAAAATTTAATTCTTCGCTATATGCCAAAGCTAGACCTGCAGTAAGGCAATCTCCACTGCCTATAGTACTATAAATAGTGTCTAATTGATGGCTTACTTGAATATGCTCATTTGCAGACATTAAGTGCAACCCTTTTGATCCATCAGTTATTGCCACAACTTCACAATACTTTAGTAATTCAGTTCCAGCCTCAATAATATTTGTTTTTCCTGTGAAATTTTGCACCTCCGATTTATTTAGATGAACTAAATAAGGAGATTCTTTCAATGCATTCTCTAAATTTGTTCCTGTACAATCTAAAAAGACATCTTTTTGGTAACTGTTGGTTTTTTTTACCAACGTTTGGTATCCATCTTCAATACCATCCACCCAAGAACCACTCATTACAACACATTTTGCGTTTGAAATATAGTTTTCTGCCTCTTTAAAAAATTCTGAAAGGTCTTCTGAAGTTACGGAAGGTCCTTTGCCTAAAATCTCAGTATCATCAAACAAGGAATCTGATTTAAATGTATAACAGGTTCTAGAAAGTCCTTTTACTTCCGGCCCAATACATTCTATATTTGAATACCTTTCCTCACACTCTTCTTTTATCCATTTTCCAGATGCACCTCCCCAAAATCCTAATAATTTTACAGGTATTTCCATCTCAGCAGCAGCCATTGCAACATGTACACCTTTTCCACCAGGGTACGATTCTTCATGAGTTATTCGATTAGCTTCTTTCTTCTTAAAATCTTCAATCCAAGCAAAAGTATCTATTGATGGGTTTGGACAAACCACCAGTATGTATTCTTCTTTTCTATTTTTCATTTTACAATACTTACTGTGTTGATCCGGCGAAAGTAGTTTGTGCCCAAATAATTGCATCTCGTTCAATTAATTGGTGCAATTTTTTCGCTATATTTAATTGTTGTAAAGATTCTTTTAGTTCACCTTTATCATTGCTAATAACTGATAAATAATAGTAGCCTAAAGCTTTTCTGAAATTTGGTCCTTTCCTTAAATACCCATTAACTTTTCCATTAATAAGCTCGGTAGCTTCATTCTCTAATTCAAAAATAAGTTTAGATGCTTCTTTATCATTTAAACCATTTATTTTTTGAATTGCCAATGCTTGATAGTAATTTACTAATGTTGGTAATTTAGTATGTTCCTTCTTTGTAATATTTATGTATTCTGTAGCTTTTACGTTATCTCCAATTTTCTCATAAAGTAATGCCATTGGATAATACAAAAATCCGCGTGTATTAGGCTCTCTTGGTTTTACTTTTAAATTATCTGGATATAAGGTTGCTTTTTTATAAAAATCTAACGCTTTTTTAGGATTTTTAGTTGCTTTAGCCATTCCGATGTAGGAATTCATATACGAATTATGAATGTTGTATTTCCCTTCTCTATTATTAAACACATGGGTTTCGTAATAATTGATAGGAGTTTTATATTCACCATAAACAACCATTAAATCTAACATGCTCGAAAGTAGGTCATCTCTTTTTTCAACCACTTTTATATGTTTTTTCAAAAACTTCAACCTTTCTTTTGGATCTTCATCTAAACTCCTTTTTAGATTGTCAAATTCCATTAAAATCAGATCATCTGTAGGTCGTTCTATAAAAGCTTTTTCATAATATACTCGTGCCTCATCTAAAGCCGCTTCCACACCATTAAACCCACCTTTTAAATAGCCTAAATTCCTAAGAGTCATTCCATTTTTTGGATTTAACTGATTTGATTTTTCAAAATAATCTAAGGCTTTTTCTCCATTATTTAAACCATTATAAATCAATCCTAAGTAGTAATAAGACTTCTCATCATTTTTATCGTACGCTAATGCTTTGTTAAAAACCTCTATTGATTTTCTTCTAAAAGGGAACACATTTTCAATAGACGATTTTCCTCCTTCAATAAATGCTTTTACTGCAGCATCTTTATCACCTATTTTATCATAACAAAACCCTTTGTAATATTGAACCAATGCTATTTCTTCTGAAATAGTTTCGGCTTTCTTCAATACAGTCAATGCGTTGTTATACAAGCCTAAATCCATATAAAAAATAGCCAATTCTATATAATATTGCGCATCATCTAACAACAAATCTGTTACCAACTTTTCTGTAGTGTCGCTTTTTAGTTTTTCAGCATCTGCTATTAACTTTTTTTCATTCAAAGCCCAAAAGTTGATTGGATCAAATTCTAACACTTTTTCAATTGCTTGCGTACTATTATCATACTGACCTAGCAACCTATAAACTACTGATTTTGTTGCCCATAATTGCGGGCTCTCCATATTCTGTGTAAGCGCCTTATTTAAGTGCTCTAATGCTAACTTCGGATTTTGATTTTTCAAATCTATTTTAGCAATTCTTTCATACGATTGCGACAAATACGCTTGAAAATGAGTGGCTCTATAATAAGCGCTATAGGCTTCTTCAAGATTCTCCAAACCTTCATTAACAACTCCTTTTAAATAAAATAAATTTCCATCGTCTCTAGCACGTTTTGCAGCAGAATTAATATACTTCAATGCATTTTTATAGTCTCCTTTTTCAATTTCCATCTGAGCCATAGAAAGGTTGGCTTTTACATTTAATGAGTCTTTCTCTAAGATTTCAACAAAAAACTTATATGCAGTATTTTTATCTCTGTTTTTATATAAGAAATCTCCAATATGCCATAATTCATCGGTGCTTTCAAACAAAGAAGGGTCTTCATAAGCGATGTCACCTTTTGGTTTTTCTGTAGTTGCTTCTACTTCTGGGCTATAAGATAAAATCTCATTTCCTCTAGCATCTAAAAGTTCTAGTTTATAATTATGGAAATCTTTATGTATTGCCGTACTAATACCTACAACTGGTTTTGAAGGATCAATATCTGTAATTCTTTCAAAAACAGTTGCTCCTTTATAGGTCAATCTAACTACTGCATTTTTAACTACAGAAGTAGAATACGCTCCTATTTTTACAACTCCTTTTGCAAACTCTAAATTAAGTGCTCCGTTTTCATTTGCTTCTTTAAATCCTCCTATTTCTTTTACTGGAAAAAAGAAATGGCTGTATGACTTTACCTCTCCTGGATTCATCCAATGAAAATCTGGTTGGTTATCTGTATATCCACCTGCTTGAGGTTCTGCATACGGACCACCACCATCTGAAAGTATCCAATCCCACATACGCCCAAAAGGAGAAGCACCCCAAGTCCAGAATTTTTTACCTACAATAATATGTTTGTTTCCAGTAAAAACCGTTCCTGCATTTTTTCCGTGATCAAACCCTCCAAAGAAACTTCCAATATTATTTGCAAAATAACTATTGGCATTCGGAATGTTTTTCCACCAAGACAAATCTTTGCCCTTATTCATTGGCCAAGAAGTATATTCAAACTTATTATGATTGGTCATATACTCTGTTGGATAAATTAATTGGTAATTTTCATTTGCGTGTGTTGCTGCAATTGCCCACATATATTGCGATTGAGGCAATGCTGTAGGATTCATTAATCTAACTTTTGCTTCAATAACACTTTTTCCTGGATATATTGTAACTCCAACTGCCCAACGCAATCCGTGTACCCATTCGGTTTCTCCTACCCAAATGGTTTTACTACCATCTTTATTCTCTAC
>NZ_WTAR01000088.1 GCF_013139515.1 Lutibacter sp. | reverse complement strand
CTTTCACTGTTAAATTACCATTTTTAGTATCTTGATCTCCAAAACTTCTAACGTCAATTTTCATTAATTTAGCTAATTCATCAGCTAAATACTCAACATGAACACCAGCTCCGCCATAAACGTAAGGAGGAAATTCTCTGGTAAAAAAAAGTACTTTCATAAAAATATTCTTATTTCTAATTATTATCTTTTTTTACTTTTCACCTTATTATTGTAAACAATTTTACATTAAAAATATAGGTGATTTTAAGCAAAAAAAATTAAGTGAAAAGTTACAAAAAAATAACAGTAACAATTACACTTTTTACGAAAACGTTATAGTGTTTTGTAAATAATTTACACTAATAATTCCACAAACAAAAAAAGAGGAGTTTTTACACTCCTCTTTTTTAAAATTATAATTGAAAATCGATTTATATGTTTTGTTTTTTAATTAAATTTAAAGCTGAACCTTCTTTAAACCATTCAATTTGTCCTTGATTATATGTATGATTTAATTTAATAGTGTCTAAACTTGCATCAGAATGTACAATTTCTAATGTTAATTGTTTTCCTGGCGTAAACTCATTTAAATCAACAAAGTTAAAAGTATCATCTTCTAAAATTAAATCATAATCTGCTTCATTAGCAAATGTTAAACCTAACATTCCTTGTTTTTTCAAATTTGTTTCATGAATACGTGCAAATGATTTAACAATTACTGCTGCAACACCAATATGACGTGGCTCCATAGCTGCGTGCTCTCGTGAAGAACCTTCACCATAATTGTGATCTCCAACAACAATAGAAACTATATTTGCTGCTTTATAAGCTCTTGCTGTATCTGGCACAGGTGCAAAATCACCATTTAATTGACTTTTCACATTGTTAGTTTCCATATTGTAAGCATTTACTGCTCCAATTAAACAATTGTTAGAAATATTATCTAAATGTCCACGGAAACGTAACCAAGGTCCGGCCATAGAAATATGATCCGTTGTACATTTCCCATGTGCCTTAATTAATAATTTAGCACCTTTAATCTCACTTCCAAGCGGAGTAAAAGGAGTTAGTAATTGTAAGCGTTCTGAATCTGATTTTACAACAACATCAATACCTGAACCATCTTCAATTGGAGCTACAAAACCTGCATCTTCAACAGCAAAACCTTTTGGAGGTAATTCAAAACCTGTTGGTTCTTTTAACAATACTTCTTGCCCATCTTGATTGATTAATTTATCAGTTATTGGATTAAAATCTAACCTACCTGCAATTGCTACCGCAGCAACCATTGAAGGTGAAGCTACAAACGCATGTGTATTTGGATTTCCATCAGCTCTTTTTGAAAAGTTACGGTTAAACGAATGTATTATTGAATTTTTTTCTTTTTTATCTGCACCATCTCTGTCCCATTGCCCAATGCAAGGACCACAAGCATTTGTAAATATTTTAGCATTTAAATCTTCAAAAATATCTAACAATCCATCTCTATCAGCAGTAAAACGTACTTGTTCTGAACCTGGATTGATACCAAATTCAGCTTTTGCAACAATCTTATTATCTACTGCTTGCTTAGCTACTGAAGCTGCTCTTGATAAATCTTCATAAGAAGAGTTTGTACAAGAACCTATTAATCCCCAATCAACTTTTAAAGGCCAATCGTTTTTAGTTGCTTTCTCGTTCATTTCACCAACAACTGTTGCTAAATCTGGAGAAAATGGACCATTGATATGAGGTTTTAATTCTGATAAGTTAATTTCAATTACTTGATCAAAATATTGTTCAGGGTTTGCATACACTTCATCATCACCGGTTAAATAAGAAGCTATTTTATTTGCTTCATCAGCTACTTCATCACGGTCTGTTGCACGTAAATAACGCTCAATAGATTCATCATAACCAAACGTAGAAGTTGTTGCTCCAATTTCAGCTCCCATATTACAAATGGTCCCTTTTCCTGTTGCAGACATTGCTTTAGCTCCTTCTCCAAAATATTCAACAATACAACCAGTACCTCCTTTTACAGTTAGTAAACCTGCTACTTTTAATATTACATCTTTAGGAGCAGACCAACCTGAAAGTTTTCCAGTTAATTTGATTCCAATTAATTTTGGAAATTTTAATTCCCAAGCCATTCCTGCCATCACATCTACAGCGTCGGCACCACCAACACCAATAGCAATCATTCCTAAACCACCTGCATTTACAGTATGTGAATCAGTTCCAATCATCATTCCGCCAGGAAATGCATAATTTTCTAAAACTACTTGATGAATAATTCCTGCACCTGGTTCCCAAAAACCAATTCCATATTTATTAGAAACTGAAGCTAAGAAGTTAAATACTTCACTACTTGAATTTAATGCATTTTGCAAATCTTTATCTGCTCCAATTTTTGCTTGAATTAGGTGATCACAATGTACAGTTGTAGGAACTGCAACTTTGTTTTTACCTGCTTGCATAAACTGCAACAAAGCCATTTGTGCTGTCGCATCTTGACACGCAATTCGGTCTGGAGCAAAATCAACATAATCTTTACCTCTAGTAAATGCAGTAGTTGCTTTACCATCCCAAAGGTGATTGTATAATATTTTTTCAGCTAAAGTTAAAGGTTTACCTACTACTAATTTTGCAGTATCAACTCTTTCAGTCATGCGGTTATAAACACCTTTAATCATTTCAATATCAAAAGCCATATCTATCTGTTTTTATTTAATAATTTTATCAACGCGAAGTTACAAAAAATGATGCTGTGAATTAAACAATTCATAATAACTACTGCATTTTTAAATATCTAAATGCCAAAAACCCTATTTTTTTTCAAATGTATAAAAAACAGTAGCGAAAACGTTGTAAATATTAAGAATATGATAAAAATCAAGTAGGTCTATAAGCCGGATTTTGTACTTAAAAAGTTCTTATCATTTATCTAGGCTATAAATTACTCTATAGCTCAAGCTGTCTACCCCTTGAAATAGAGCGAGTAACTCTAAAATTTCAATATACGTGACATTTCACCGCATAGAGTTTACCTGGTTTCACTACAGCCGAACTGTACTTGCTTTCTGTTGCACTTGTCCTCAACTTACGCTGGACGGATGTTATCCGCTATGCTCCTCTTTGGTGTCCGGACTTTCCTCTTCGTTAAAACGAAGCGATAAGATGACCTACTTAATTTTGCAAAAATAGGCTATTAATTTGATTAAATAAAAAAACCCACTCACAATGTGAGTGGGAAAATTGCTATGAAAAAGAAAAAGTGTTATCAGTTATTCACCAATAACATTTTATCAAATATAATTAATTTTTATTTAAAAAAAAATTAATATATCTCTTTTTACGAAAACATATCTTTTACTTTTTCAAAAAATGATTTGTCAAATTTTGAGGGGTTTGGTTCAAAATTTTCATCTTTTATCATTTTTTCAAAAAATTCTTTTTGTTCTTTTGAAAGACTTTGAGGTGTCCACACATTTACATGCACTAATAAATCTCCATTACCATAATGATCTATGCTTGGTAAACCTTTACCTCTTAATCGCAATATTTTTCCTGATTGTGTTCCTGGTTCAATTTTAATTTTAACCTTTCCTGAAACTGTATCAATATTTCTACTAATTCCTAAAACGGCTTCTGAAAGGTTAATATATAAATCGAAATGTAAATTAGTTCCTTCGCGTTTTAAAGTGTCATGTTTTATTTCCTCAATAACAACAATTAAATCACCATCCATAGAATTATTTCCAGGCGCTGCATTTCCTTTTCCATTTACTTTTAACTGAACACCTTCAGTAACTCCTGCAGGAATTTTGATAGAAACTGTTTCTTCTTTAACTTCAAGACCACTACTATCAGCACCTTTAGGTTGCTTATCTAAAATTTCTCCAGCTCCTTGACACGTTGGACACGTTGAAGCAGTTTGCATACGTCCTAAAATAGTATTAGTCACACGCATAACCTGACCTTGGCCATTGCAGCTTGTACACGTTTTAAACGTAGCACCAGCTGCTTGTATTTTTCTACGAACTTTTACTTTCTTATCTACACCATTAGCAATTTCTTCAAGTGTAAGTTTTACTCTAATGCGTAAGTTACTACCTTTTACACGCGCTCTACCTCTTGAACTACGACCGCCACCAAATCCACCGCCTCCACCGAAAGCGCCACCAAAAATATCTCCAAATTGACTAAATATGTCATCCATATTCATTCCGCCACCACCGAAACCTCCTGCTCCTGCACCACCGTTTTCAAATGCTGCATGTCCATATTGATCGTAACGTGCTTTTTTATTATCGTCGCTTAAAATTTCATAAGCTTCAGCTGCTTTCTTAAAGTTTTCTTCGGCTGTTTTATCTCCCGGATTTTTATCTGGATGATATTTAATAGCCATTTTACGGTATCCTTTTTTAACTTCAGCTGGTGTAGCGTTTTTAGAAACACCTAATATTTCGTAGTAATCTTGCTTCATTTTTTTTTAAATTATTGTCCTATTACAACTCTAGGATATCTTATTACTTTCTCTCCAAGTTTATAACCTTGCTCTACTACATCAATTATTTTTCCTTTTAAATCTTCTGAAGGTGCAGGAATTTGTGTAATTGCTTCGTGTAATTCAACATCAAAAACATCGCCTTTTTTTACTTCAATATGGCTTAACCCTTTTTGATTTAATGAATTTTGAAGTTTATTTTTAATCAACTCCATTCCCTTTAACAACTCTTTATCTTTTACCTTTTTAATTTCGGCTAAACCTCTGTCAAAATCATCTAAAATTGGCAATAAAACTGTCATTAAATCTTCATTGGCAGTTCTAAACAATTCTATACGTTCTCTTGAAGTCCGTTTTTTATAGTTTTCAAACTCCGCAAATAAACGTAAAAACTTATCTTTTTCTTTCGAAACTTCACTCTTTAACTGCTCTTCAGTGCTTATTTCTTGAGTTTCTTCTTGCTGAATATCTTTTTCATTTAAATCAGCTTCCTCTTTAATATCTTTCTTTTTACTCATTCTTTTTATCTAAAAAAATTTATCAATTTTAATGGGTGCAAAAGTATTGCCATTTTTTGAATTATGCCAATATGACATTTAGTTTTATTGAAAACTTGAAAAATATATCTTAAACATAAAAATGACTAGCTAACTTACGTTAACTAGCCATTTTTATTTATCTAATCTTAAGAGTTATTCAACTCTTGTTATTTTTGCTCCAATTGCTCTTAAGCGTTCATCTATATTTTGATAACCTCTATCAATTTGTTCAATATTTTGAATTGTACTTGTTCCTTGTGCAGAAAGCGCTGCAATTAATAAAGAAATACCAGCTCTAATATCTGGTGAAGTCATAGTAGTTGCTTTTAAACTTGACTCATGGTTCATACCAATAACAGTTGCTCTATGTGGATCACAAAGTATTACTTTAGCTCCCATATCTATCAATTTATCAACAAAAAATAAACGGCTTTCGAACATTTTTTGATGAATTAAAACGCTTCCTTTTGCTTGTGTAGCCACCACTAAAATTATACTTAATAAATCAGGTGTAAAACCTGGCCAAGGAGCATCTGAAATTGTTAAAATTGAACCATCAATAAAATTTTGAATTTCATAACTTTCTTGTTCAGGAATAAAAATATCATCACCTCTACGCTCTAAATTAATTCCAATTTTTTGAAAAACACGTGGAATTAAACCTAAATCATTCCAACTTACGTCTTTAATAGTAATTGAAGACTTGGTCATAGCAGCCATACCAATCCAGCTACCAATTTCAATCATATCAGGTAAAACTCTATGAGAACAACCATTTAATTCTTTTACGCCATCAATAATTAATAGGTTAGAGCCAACACCTCTAATTTTTGCGCCCATACTATTCAACATTTTACATAATTGTTGTAAATATGGTTCACAAGCTGCATTATAAATTGTTGTAATACCTTTAGCTAAAACAGCTGCCATAACAATATTGGCCGTTCCTGTAACTGAAGCTTCGTCTAAAAGCATGTTAGTTCCAATTAATTCACTAGCTTCAACTCCGTAAAATTTTTCGTCTTTATTATATCTAAAAGTTGCTCCTAATTTAATAAACCCTTCAAAGTGTGTGTCTAATCTTCTTCTACCAATTTTATCGCCTCCCGGACGAGGAATATATCCTTTTCCAAAACGAGCCAATAAAGGACCAACAATCATAATTGAGCCTCTTAATGAGCTACCATCTTTTTTAAATTTTTCAGATTCTAAGTACGTTAAATCTAAATCATCTGCTTGAAAAATGTAAGTATCTGCATTAACTTTTTCAATTTTAACGCCTAATTCTCCTAAAATAAAGATTAATTTATTGACATCTCTAATATCTGGAATATTACTAATTGTAACTTTTTCAGCTGTTAACAAAACTGCACAAAGAATTTGCAAAGCTTCATTTTTAGCTCCTTGAGGAGTAATTTCACCACTTAATTTATGACCTCCTTCAATTATAAATGTAGCCATTTTTTATTGAATTAATATATTAATATTTCTTCTTTGGTCTTTGTTTGTTTGTATGTGAAGATTTATTATTTGATTTATGGATTGATTTTTTCTTTCTCAATAAATCTTTTACTTCTGATAAAGTTTCATTGCTATTTGTTAAATCAATTTTTCCTTTTGATAAATCAACTAAATGCTTAAAAATAACAGCATCATCAACAGTATCTTTATTCCAATTTAAGTAACACTTTTTCATGTGATTAGCAATTGTAAAATACAATGCTTCACGCGCTTCACCTTCTTCCCAAGTTAAAGCCATATCAATCATAGTTTGAATATTATTTCCATAATATCTATATTTTGAGGCATATTTAGGATATTCTAAACGTTCAGGTTTTGCCTGCAAGACTTCTTTTTCCAATTTTTCGTAAGGTGAATCAACATCTAATTTAAAATCAGATATAATAAAAAGCTGATCCCATAATTTATGTTTAAAATCTGGCACATCTCTTAAATGTGGTTGTAAATTACCCATAACATCTACAATAGCTTTTGCCATTTTATTACGTCCTGCTACATCTTCCAAAGCTATGCAATGGTCTACTAATTTTTGAATATGACGACCATATTCTGGGATAATTAAATGCGGTCTATCTGCATTGTATTCTAAATCAAATTCCATGTATCTATTCTTCTATTTTATAATATGCAAATTACAATATAAATATTGGTTTCACAATGATATTTTAGCTTATAATTGTGAGCTTTGCGAATTGTAGTAATAATTTTTTAACTCCTACTGAAGCAAATCTAATTTCAGCTTTCTGATTTGCTCCTGAGCCTTCTAAACTAATAACTTCTCCTTTACCAAACTTTGTATGTTCTACAATATTGCCTATAATAATTGAACTATCAAATAAATTTGATGGTGAAACAGAAGATTTTGTAACTTTTTTTAAGTTTTTTGGAGGTGAAAACTGTGGTTTTTGTATAGCTGCCTTTTTTACTGGCGTTCTTTGTGCTGGTTTTTTAAAGCGAATTTTATTTTGAGGTACACTTCCAAAAATATCTTCATCCAAAAATTTACTTTGTTTTGGTTCTGGCATTTTCACTGTTAAAAACTCTAAAAATTGTTCGTCAATTTCTTCTAAAAATCTACTTGGTTCACAATCTACTAATTTTCCCCAACGATAACGTGTTTGTGCATACGTTAAATATGCTTGTTTTTCAGCTCTTGTTAATGCTACGTAAAATAAGCGACGTTCTTCCTCTAATTCGCTTCTGGTATTCATACTCATTGCTGAAGGAAATAAATTTTCTTCCAAACCAACAATATAAACGTATGCATATTCCAATCCTTTTGCTTGGTGAATAGTCATTAATGAAACTCTAGGTGTATCATCTTTCTTTTCACTATCAAAATCTGTAGCTAAAGCAACATCTTCTAAGAAAAACACTAAGGAATCTTCCTCCTCTTTTTCTTTTTGAACATCTACAAAATCTTTTAATCCGTTTAATAATTCTTGAATATTTTCAACTTTACTAACACCTTCAGGAGTTCCATCACTTTCTAAATCTTTAACTAATCGAGTTTGTTTTATCACAAATTCTGCAACTTCAAAAGCATTTTTACTTTGTGCTTCAATTTGAAAATGTTGTATCATAGTCACAAAGTTTATCAGCTTTGTTTTTGTACCAGCATTTATATTTATATCGAGCTGATTTAACGTTAACAGCAACTCAAAAATCGATTTTTTATAGTGGTTTGCAGCTACCGTAAGTTTATCTATAGTTGTTGCTCCAATACCACGCGCTGGATAATTTATGACTCGTTTTAAAGCTTCTTCATCGTTTTGGTTTATCAATAATCTTAAATAAGCTAGCGTGTCTTTAATTTCTTTACGTTGGTAAAAAGACAAGCCTCCATAAATTTTATATTTAATATCTTTTTTCCGAAGCGCATCTTCAATTGCTCTAGATTGGGCATTTGTACGATATAAAATTACAAACTCAGAATTTTTAAGTTGCAAATTCATTTTGTTATCAAAAATTGAATTGGCTACAAAACGTCCTTCTTCAGCTTCTGTAAAAGTTCGCATCACTTTTATTTTTAAACCTGCATCATTAGCCGTCCAAACTTGCTTATCTAATTTTGTTTTGTTTCTTTGAATAACACTATTAGCGGCTTCTACAATATTTTTTGAAGAACGATAATTTTGTTCCAGTTTAAAAATATTTACTTTATCATAATCGCGTTGAAAATTTAAAATGTTTTGAATATTTGCACCACGAAACGAGTAAATACTTTGAGAATCATCACCAACCACACAAATATTTTGAAAACGATCAGCCAATGCTCTTACAATTAAATATTGTGAATGATTTGTATCCTGATACTCATCAACCAAAATATATTTAAACCTGTGTTGATATTTTGCTAAAACTTCAGGAAAACGTGTTAATAATTCGTTAGTTCTTAACAATAAATCGTCAAAATCCATAGCACCAGCTTTAAAACATCGCTCAACATATTGGCTGTATATTTCACCAATTTTTGGACGACTTGCCATTTTATCGGCCTCCATTAATTCTGGATTGTTGTAATACGCTTTAACTGTAATTAAGCTATTTTTAAATGACGAAATTCTACTTAAAACCTGTTTTGATTTGTATCGATCTTTATCTAATTGCATTTCTTTTATGATGGAAGAAAGCAACCGAACAGCATCTTGTGTATCGTAAATTGTAAAATTTGAAGGGAATCCTAAATGATGTCCTTCTGAACGTAAAATACGAGCAAAAACAGAATGAAAAGTACCCATCCATAAGTTTTTTGCTTCAGAATCACCTACCACAGTTGCTATACGACTCTTCATTTCTCGAGCAGCTTTGTTGGTAAATGTTAATGCTAAAATATTAAAAGCATCAACTTTACTATGCATTAAATTTGCAATCCTATAGGTTAAAACACGTGTTTTACCCGAGCCTGCTCCAGCAATAATAATCATTGGACCATTTTTATGCAAAACGGCTTCTCTTTGTGATTCGTTAAGATTTTCTAAGTAGTTAGTCACAGGAATTATTTAGTAGCCAAAAGTACTATTCCAAATTTAGTTTAGCAATAAAAGTTATTGACAACTATTAGTTAATTATTGTATTTCGTTTATTAAACTGATTTACAAAAATAATAAGTAAACCAATAACCATAAATACACTAAAAATTAATACTAATAAATTATAATTTCTAATTGGTGTAAATCCATTCAAAAATATAAATCCTTGTGAAAACAATAAAGTTTCAGTTATAAAAATTCCTATTAAAAAAGTGATTATTCCAATTTTTGAAAAAAGATTTTTAACTACTATTAATTTAAATTGAATCAAAATCAGCAATAATACAACACTCATAAACGCCAATGTAAACAAGTGTAAATAACCAATTATAAAGAATGGTTTTAAAGCTATAGATTTTACTACAATAGCAGGAAATGCAGAAGCTATTTGTATTATAATTTTAAAACTATAAGCGATGAATGCAAACTTTAATAAGAATTTAGAAATTGAATTCCATTTTAATTGTTTTAAAACTTGAAGCATTATTTTCAACAAAAAAACTAATGAAAATAATTGTAAAATTGAAGCAGCAAACCCAATAACGTAAAATACGGAAGATACATTACTCCATAAAACTGATAACACATAAGCAGGAATACAAGCTACATTTAAATACAAAAAGAAATTTTCCTGTAGTTTTTTAGAAATTATGATTTTTTGAATTTCAAAAATTTTAAATAAAATTCCGAATAAAACAAACACAAAATAACCGTTATACAAAAAATGCAAATAAAAATAAACAGTATTATAGTATAAGCTTCCTTTGCCTTGCGTAACTAAAACAACGGCTAAAAACCAAGTTGCTAAACTTGATATTATATAATAGTAAATACCAAATTTTATGAATTTTGAAGCAATACCTTTTTCTTTAATATCCTTTAACAATCTATAAGAAAGCACGTAACTTGCCAATCCAAAAACAGAAAGCAATACTATAGAAAATATTTTATAACCACCTAAAGGAAAACTGATTAACATTAAAGTTATGGCTACAACAATAATTAGAAGTGTTATTTTATAAACCTTCTTTTGTTTTGCAGTTACTTCAACAAAATAATTTAAAAGAACTCCTACAGTTGCTAAATAACCCCAACCCAAAAATGCTACATGAGAATGGCTTTGTAAGAAGTGCTGATAATTTACAAATGATAAAGGGAACGTAAAATTCCATCTCAGTATTAAGCCATAAAGAGCAGATAGTATAAATAATATGAATGCAAATTTATAAAGG
>NZ_WTAR01000073.1 GCF_013139515.1 Lutibacter sp. | reverse complement strand
ACAATAAAAAAAGCGCTTGAAGAAACATATAATTTAAATAACAGTAAGCAAAACATAAGTAAAACAGCTTTTGAAATAGCATTAAAACAATTAATTTAAACTTTAATATATGGAAACACTCATTATTCTAATATTCATAATAGGATATTTAGCAATTGCTTTAGAGCACAATTTAAAATTAGATAAGTTAATTCCGGCGTTAGCCATGATGGCCATTTTATGGGCACTGGTAGCTTTTGGGATAGAAGCTTTTCCAAATTGGTTTGATTCTGGGGCACATAAACTAGTCGAAGGGTTTTCCAGTTTTTCTACAGATGAAAAGCGTCATTTATTAGAAGAAACATTATTACATCATCTAGGAAAGACAGCTGAAATCTTATTTTTCTTATTAGGAGCAATGACAATTGTTGAAATTATTGATTATTTTGATGGTTTTGCAACCTTCAAAAATTATATTAAAACTAAAAACAAGAAAAAGTTATTATGGATTTTTGCATTTTTAGCATTTATACTTTCTGCAATTATTGATAATTTAACAGCTACTATAGTTTTAATTACGATTCTACAAAAAATTATTAAAGATAAAAATACGCGTTTGTGGTTTGCAGGTTTAATAATTATTGCTGCTAATGCAGGTGGGGCTTGGTCACCAATTGGAGATGTTACAACTACCATGCTTTGGATTGGTAAAAAAGTAACAACAGTAAAATTAATAGAATATTTAATTATACCGTCTTTATTATGTATGATAGTGCCAACATTGATAGCCTCATATATGAAGCCATTTAAAGGAGATATTGCAACGATAGTATCAGAAAGTGAAAATTCAGAAAATAAGTATGGTCCTACAATGTTGTACCTAGGTTTAGGTGCTATTATGTTTGTTCCTGTATTTAAAACTATTACACATTTACCACCTTATGTGGGTATGATGTTATCATTATCTGTTGTAGCAATTTTTGCTGAAATTTATAGCAGGTCTCATTTTAGTATTTCAAATATTTTAGAAAATGATGCTCATGATTCTGCTGGCTTCCATAGTCCAGTTCATAAATCTTTATCAAGAATTGAAATGCCAAGTGTGTTATTTTTCTTCGGAATTTTAATGGCAGTAGCAGCATTAGAGTCATTAGGAATCTTATTTTTAGGTGCTGAATCGTTAAAAACTATTATTCCAAATACAGATATTGTTGTAATGCTTTTAGGTGTAGGGTCTGCAATTGTAGATAATGTACCATTAGTTGCAGCAAGTATGGGAATGTTCCAAGAACCTACAGATAGTGCTTTATGGCATTTTGTTGCTTTTTCAGCTGGTACGGGAGGTAGTATGTTAATTATTGGATCTGCAGCTGGTGTTGTTGCTATGGGAATGGAGAAAATAGATTTTTTCTGGTACTTTAAAAAAATAGCTTGGTTAGCGGCAGTTGGCTTTATTGTTGGTTCGCTCGCCTTTATGGGTATGAGAGCTATCTTATAAAATAAAAATTTAACCCGAGAAATTTCTCGGGTTTTTTTATATCTAAATTCTAAACAATTTTCAGAGTCTAATTTCGTTTAAGAAAAATAAAATTTAATTTATGGCATTACTTATTTTACAAGATTCATCAGAAGTTTTAAATGAAACATTATCTGAAGAAAAAACACTTTCTATCTATAAGTTAATTATGGATGGTGGTTTAGGAGGGCAAATTATTATTGCGTTATTGGTCGTTTTATTGTCAGTTGCACTATATATTTATTTTGAACGATTTTTCGCCATTAAAGCAGCTTCAAAAACTGATAGTAATTTTATGAATCAGATTAGAGATCACATTTCTCATGGAAAGCTTGATGCTGCAAAAGTTTTATGTATACAAGTAAATTCACCAGCTTCACTTTTAATTGAAAAGGGAATTTCAAGAATTGGAAAACCCTTAGCCGATATTAACACAGCAATTGAAAATGCAGGGAGATTAGAAATTTATAAGCTAGAAAAGAATGTGCCTGTTTTAGCAACAATTGCTGGTGCTGCACCAATGATTGGGTTTTTAGGAACCGTAATTGGAATGATTGTAGCAATTCATGAAATAGCAAATGCAGGAGGGCAAATAGACATAAAAATGCTGTCTGATGGTTTATATACTGCAATGACAACTACTGTTGCGGGACTTATAGTTGGAATAATATCATACATACAATACAACCATTTAGTAGTAAGAACCAATAAAGTGGTGTACGAAATGGAAGCAAAATCGGTTGAGTTTTTAGATTTATTAAACGAGCCAATTTAATATGGATATTAGAGGTAGAAATAAAATAAATCCGAACTTTAACATGTCGTCTATGACAGACATTGTTTTTTTATTGCTTATATTTTTCATGATTACTTCAACGTTAGTAACAACTAGCGCTTTAGATATTTTATTACCAAAAGCAAGTGGAAAAACCGAAAACCGAAAATCAGTTTCAGTAAGTATTACTAAAAATTTAAGTTTTTATATTGATAATAAAAAAGTAAGCGAGTCTAAATTGGAACAAGATTTGTTAAAGGTATTAGCAAAGAAGGAAAGTCCAACTATAGTTTTAAGAGCTGAAGAAGGCGTGCCTATTGAAAAGGCTGTGAAAATTATGGATATAGCAAATAGAAATAGATTTAAAGTAATATTAGCAGTTCGGCCTAAATAAGATGTTTAACTTTTTAAATACAAAACATAAAAGAAAATCAGCAACTATAACAAGTGTAATTATGAGTTTGTTATTAGTAGCAATTTTTTTCTTTGGAATGACCTATTTAGATCCTCCAGAAGAATATGGAATTGCTGTTAATTTTGGGACTTCAAATGTTGGTAGCGGAGATATTCAACCTACAGAACTACTTAAATCAACTTCAGAAGAAAAGTCACCTATTGAGGAACAAGAAGAAGTTGAAGAAATAGTTGAACCAGAATCTACAGAAAACATAACCGAAGAGACTGAAGATGTTGCTACTCAAAATAATGAAGAAGCAATTGCAATAAAGAAGAAACAAGATGCTAAAAAGAAGGCTAATGAACTTGCTAAAAAAGTACAATTAGAAAAAGATAGAATTGAAAAAGAAAAACAAGCTGCAATAGCAAAGCAAAAAGCTGAAGAAGAAGCTAAACGAAAAAAATTAGATGCCTTAATTGGTGGAATAAATAATTCAGAAGGTACTGCAACCGGAGGTGAAGGAAATGATTTAAAACCTGGAGATAAAGGAAATATTAACGGAGATCCAAATGCAAGTGGTTATTATGGAAATGGAGGAGGAGGAGGAAATGGCGATTATAATTTAGGCAATAGAAAACCAATTTCAAGACCAAAACCTAATTATATTTGCAATGAAGAAGGATTGGTTGTTGTAAGTATTGAAGTTGATGTTAATGGTAGTGTTATAAAAGCAACTGCAGGAGTAAAGGGATCAACAAATACAGCTCAATGTTTATTAACGCAAGCCAAACAAGCAGCTTTAAAAACTAAATGGAGTGCAGATGCAAAAGCACCTTCTAAACAAATTGGAACTATAAAATACAGATTTTCATTATCACAATAATATTGAATGAATTATAAAGAAACCTTAGATTGGATGTTTGCACAACTACCAATGTTTCAAAGACAAGGCAAAACAGCATTCAAAAAAGATTTAACAAATAGTATTGCTTTCTCAAAACACCTTAATTATCCTGACACAAAATTTAAATCAATTCACGTTGCAGGAACTAATGGTAAAGGCTCTACAAGTCATATGTTGGCTTCTATATTACAAGAAGCAGGTTATAAAGTAGGTTTATATACTTCACCACATTTAAAAGATTTTAGAGAGCGAATTAAAATAAACGGAGAAGTAATTTCTGAAACTGAAGTAATTGATTTTATTTCAGAAAACAAGTTGTTTTTAGACACACATAAATTGTCATTTTTTGAAATGACTGTAGGTTTAGCATTTGATTGTTTTGAAAAACACAACATAGATATTGCAGTTGTTGAAGTTGGTTTGGGAGGAAGGTTAGATTCAACTAATATAATCACTCCTGAAGTATCAGTAATTACAAATATTGGGTTTGATCATACACAGTTTTTAGGCGACACTTTACCAGAAATTGCTTTTGAAAAAGCAGGTATTGTTAAGCATAAAATCCCTGTTGTAGTTGGAGAATTTCAAGAAGAGACTTATGCGGTATTTAAAAATACTGCATCTAGAATGAATGCTCCTATATTTTTGGCTTCATCTAAGATTAATAACAATTATGAATCAGATTTAAAAGGGAATTATCAAGCCAATAATATAAAAACAGCTCTTCAAACAATTTCGGTTTTGAAAACAAAAGAGTTTTTTATTTCAGAAGAAAATATAAAAAATGGTTTGTTGAATGTTGTTAAAAACACAGCGCTTTTAGGCAGGTGGCAAATTTTAAATGAACAACCAAAAGTAATTTGTGATACCGGTCATAATAAAGAAGGATTACACTATGTTTTTAAACAGTTACAAAATGAAACTTTTGAAACATTACATATAGTTTTAGGAGTTGTAAATGATAAGGATTTAGATTCAATACTTCCTTTATTTCCAAAAAACGCCATTTATTATTTTTGTAAACCAAATATTCCACGTGGTTTAAACGAAGTTGAACTGCAAAAAAAATGTTCAAAATTTGAATTACAGGGAACAATATATTCTTCAGTAAAAAAGGCTTATAATTCAGCTTTAAAACTTGCAATAACTGAAGATTTAATTTTTATTGGAGGGAGTACTTTTGTGGTTGCTGAAGTTTTATAAAAAGACTAAATTATCTGATAAATTAATAAAAAACAACGTCAATTTTTATTATAATAATTTTTTTATTATATAAATATTATTATATTAGTAAAATATTAACATGTTAATATGTAGAGCTTTATAGCAATAATACCCTTGAAATTGCTAATTTACAACCTCATAATTTGATTGAAGTACAACTAACCAATCCTATTTTATATATAGGAAATTTCTACCCTAAACCACATTATATTTAATTGTTTTAAGGTTTACTACACCCAAATACTAACTAAAAATATTTTTATGAAAACAATAAAAAAACTATTGTTGGCAACACTTGTGCTTGCCTTTATGTTTACTACAAAAACAATTGCTCAAGAAGAGGAAAAAGAAGCGTTTAAACCAGTTTATATAACTGTAACTACTGCTCATAGAAGTTCTGACCCTGATGTAGATTATTCAGATTGGTTAAAAATAGAACAAGAATACTTTGATAAAGTAACTATGAAAAACGATTTAATTATAGGTTCGGGTTATTATTTTCATTATTTCACACCAGATGATTCTGAAGTTAAATTAGTATCTGTTTATAAAACTTGGGAAGATATTGATAAATCTAGTGGAGTGACAACTAAATTAGTTAAAGAGGGTTGGCCAGATGAGGATGAAAGAAAAGCATTTTTTAAAAAACAAGGTAGTTATTACAGTCCAATGCATAGTGATGAAATTTATGTTTCATTACCATTTCAAAAAGACTATACTACAGAATCTAAAGAGCCAATGATTTATTACGTAAAGGTAAATCAGTTAGGTGATGGAGGTAAAGGGTTTAAAGAATATTTTGAGAATGTAACTCAAAAGAATTCTTATATAAAAGGATACTATACGCATAGACATAGATGGGGTGCTAATAGTAGAGATGCTGTAGAAGTTTTTGCTTTAGAAAATTTTTCAGATATTGAAAAGATGTTTGATGAAAATTCGAAATTAGCAAAAGAGCATTGGCCTAATGAAGATAAAAGGAAAGAGTTTTTTAAAGAGTACAGCAAAATGTTCTCAGGACATGGAGATTATATACTAACCAATGTACCTGAACTAGCAAAATAAATTTCAACTATAATATTGACTCTGAGCCATTTGGTTTGGAGTTTTTTTTATGCCTTTAATTAATTGAAAAAAAATTTATTTTTTTAAAGAAAAGCTTTGTTTAATACAAATTGTAGTTATATATTTGCATCCGCTTAGGGCAATTAGCTCAGTTGGTTCAGAGCACCTCGTTTACACCGAGGGGGTCGGGGGTTCGAATCCCTCATTGCCCACCAAAGTATAAAGCTTCCAATTTTGGAAGCTTTTTTTATGCCTATT
>NZ_WTAR01000108.1 GCF_013139515.1 Lutibacter sp. | reverse complement strand
AATTAAACTTAAAGTTAGATTTATAAAAATAACAATAGGCTGTATAAAAAGTTATAAAATTCGTCATTCTTGATAATGTCACACTGAGCTTGTCGAAGTGTTATTTTAGAATCTTATCATACTGGTTGCCAATTATTATGAGAACCTGAATCAAGTTCAGGTTGACGGAACTTCTACTTTTTAGATAACCTCTTTTTTATCTCTCAACTTTTATTTTAAATTAGCACTGTGAGTAATTCTAAAACTTCAGATATTTTTAACTACGAATTTGATTGGTATCAACCAAAAAACAATTCTTGTAAAAAAGAATTAAAAGAAATTTGTTGTGAAAAATACCTAAAGAAAAAAGAAAAACACTGCAAAAAATGCCCAGAAAAGCATTGTTAAAACTATATTTTAATACTTTTGCTACTCTTTATATTATTATAATAAATGCCAACTCAGTTAAAAAGTATATTGCGTAAGTTTTTAATTTGGAAGTATAAATATATTTCCGAAAGGCAATTTATCTATATTTTAAGTATTCTTGTTGGTTTATTAGCAGGTCTTGGAACAGTTGCTTTAAAAAATATTACACACCTTATTAAGGAATTATTAGAGGGGAAATTTATAAAAGAAATCCACAATACTCTCTATTTTATATTCCCAATTATTGGGCTGTTTATTGTGCATTTATTAGTCAAATACGTTGTAAAAAGAAAAATAAATCACGGAATTCCTTCAACCTTATTTTCTATATCAAAGCAAAATGGGATTATTGAACGTTATAAAATGTACGCTTCACTAATAACCGCTCCAATAACTGTTGGTTTTGGAGGTTCAGTTGGTTTACAAGGCCCAGCTGTGAGTACTGGAGCTGCTTTAGGTTCAAACCTAGCGCAATTCTTCCACATGAATACCAAAACACGAATGTTGTTAATTGGTTGTGCATCTGCAGGAGCAATGGCTTCTATGTTTAAAGCGCCAATTGCTGCTATTATTTTTGCCATTGAAATTTTTAGTTTAGATATTGCGTTTACATCATTGGTTCCTTTATTATTAGCTTCAGTTTCAGCAGTAGTTACTTCTTACTTTTTTCAAGGAACCGATGTTTTATTTAGTTTCGATTTACAAGATGAATTTCAAATAAACGACCTGTTTTTTTATGTGGTCTTAGGAATTGGTACAGGGTTAGCTTCCGTATATTTTTCTAAAATTTATTTTTCAATTCTTAAATTCTTTAACAAGTTCACTAGCCCAATTAAGAAGTTAATAATTGGAGGTTTAGCAATAGGTGTTATGCTATATTTTATACCGCCATTATTTGGTGAAGGGTATGGTTTGATAAATAATCTATTACACGGAGATCATAAAGCTGCTATTGGAAATGTTCCTTTTCTTGAAAATTTACCTGAAAACATTTGGGTAATTATTGGCTTATTGATTGGTATTACAATTTTTAAAGCAATTGCAATGACGGTTACTTTTGCTGCTGGTGGTGTTGGAGGTGTATTTATACCAACATTGGTAATGGGAAGTGTTTTAGGTAATGTTTTCGCTAAAATTATTAATAACATTGGCTTAGGATTTCATGTTTCTGAATCTAACTTTACGCTGATTGGAATGACTGGTTTAATGGCTGGAGTTTTACACGCGCCGTTAACCGCTATCTTTTTAATTGCTGAAATTACCGGAGGCTATGAGTTATTTGTTCCTTTAATGTTAGTTTCAGCCATTTCATTTGCAATTACTCGTTATTTTGTTTCAAACTCAATTTACACACTTGAATTAGCAAAAAGAGGTGAACTAATTACACATAATAAGGATAAAAATGTGTTAATGATGTTAAACCTTGATAAGATAATTGAAACAAACTTTATTTCATTAAAACCTGGAATGACTTTGGGTGAAATTGTAAATAATGCAGTAGCAAAATCTGATAGAAACCATTTCCCTGTGGTGAATGATAACAATGAATTTTTAGGAATTCTAACATTGAATGACATTAGAAGTATCATGTTTGACAAAAACTTATACGAAACTGTAAAGGTTAGTAGTTTAATGCATAGCGCTTCAGATATTATTTATTATGAAAAAGATTCTGCCGAGGAAATTTTAAATAAATTTAAAAGTTGCGGCGCTTGGAATTTAGTAGTTATAAAAAATGGCAAATATTTTGGATTTATTTCAAAATCAAGATTATTAACTGCCTACAGAAGAAAATTAATTGACGTTACTGCTTAGTTTTTGTTTACAAAATTGACCGCTTTATCTGGGAAATCTGTAAAAACACCATCAATGTTTGCTTCATATAAGGCTACGCTTAGTAAATCTTCAAAAGTTTTAAAAGGCCCAAGTTGATCGGCTCTAAACGTATAGGCGTGTACTTTTAAATTAAGTTTATGTGCATTAGAAACCAAGTCTGAAATTAACCATTTTCCATTTTCATCCTTTCCTTTAATAATTTGTTGAATCCAAGGGCCAATCCCATCTGCGTATGTTGCGAATTCTTCTAATCTTAACTCTTCTTCTTCAAACTCAATAAGTTGAACTAAAAATAATTCACTTTCAAGTTCAGTTCTAATTCGTTTCAATTCATGAGCGTCAAAACATTGTAAAATACAGTTATCATCTTTGGTTTTATAACCATAATTTGTTAATACTTCCAATACAATTTTTGAAATATCTTTTCCTTCTTCTAAATGAAAAGCAGGCGCTTTTATTTCAGGATAAATCCCAATATTTTTCCCTGTGCTTTTATTCAATCCTTGAATTAATTCTATTTCTTCTTGTAAAGAATGTAATTTAAACATTGATTTATTTAAAGGGAAACGAGTTGGATATACAGCTTTATCAGTCTTAGGGATAAACCGTTCTGAAACATTTAACTGTTTTAATTCTTCAAATGTAAAATCAATCACATAAAAACGGCCATCTTCTCTATTTCTGTCAGGAAATTTTTTAGCAACGTCTGTCACTGTTTCTAAATGAATATCATGAATTACAACTGCTACATTATCTTTACTTAATACAATATCTTGTTCAATAAAATGAACATTCATTGCATACGCCATTGCCTTTGCCGGTAACGTATGTTCAGGCAAATATCCCGAAGCACCACGATGTGCAATTACACTTTTTTCACTCCTGTTTTGCTTAACTGTTGTATTTACTTCTTTAGTATTACAACCTATAAAACATAAAACTAAAATTACTGCTAAATATTTGGACATATTATAAGTTTAAAACGGTTTAAATATATTACTTTTTGTAGTTTTACAACCATAATTACAAACATCTATTTATGAAATTTGTGTTAAGTACTATTTTAATTTTGGTTATTGGTTTACTAACTTATGGCTTTTATATTAAATCTAATGGCGATACCAATGGTGAAATTATTATTGGAATTTGTGTGTTAGTAGTTGCATTTATATTAATGCCTTTATTTATTTTTCACAGGTATAAAGATAAAAATGTGAGTGAATTTAGATTAGATAAATGGTTTGAAAAATTGAAAGAAAACGAAAAAGAGAACAAAAAAAATAACTAATTTTTTCTTAATTCAAATTTCGTTTTTCAATAAAAAACTTTTTTAAAAGCGTAGCGCATTCTTCTTTTAAAACCCCAGCAACAACTGTTGTTTTTGGATGTAATGTTGTGTTTAAGTTTATAAATCCCCTTTTTTCTTCAGAAGCACCATATACAATTTTACCAATTTGAGTCCAATAACTAGCACCAGCGCACATTTGGCAAGGTTCTAAAGTTACATACAACGTACATTCTTTTAAATATTTTCCACCTAAAAAATCTGCTGCGGCAGTAAAAGCTTGCATTTCAGCATGAGCAGTTACATCGTTCAATGTTTCAGTTAAATTATGAGCACGAGCAATAATTTGATTATTCATTACAATAACTGCTCCAACTGGTACTTCATTTTTATCAAATGCAAGTTGAGCTTCTTGCAAAGCACGTTTCATAAAATAAGTATCATCAAAAGGTTTCATCATAGTTCAAAAGTAATTTTTTTTATTTCAACGTACAATTTAATAGTGTAGTTTTGTATTGCATGAACCGAGTAATACAAATTTTGACACCTATAAAAATGAGGAATAGCGAACACCATCTGTTACCTCTAAAAAATAAAGTTCGAACAGATGAAAACTAATTTGTTAGCACATATTAATAATCCTACAGATTTACGTAAACTTTCTAAAAATCAACTGCCAAAAGTTGCAAAAGAACTGCGTGATTTTATTATTGATATTGTTGCAGTAAAAGAAGGCCATTTAGGTGCTAGTTTAGGTGTTGTGGAATTAACAATTGCACTACATTATGTATTTGACACACCAAATGATTTGTTAATTTGGGACGTTGGTCACCAAGCATACGGGCATAAAATTTTAACTGAAAGGCGAGATAAATTTCATACAAATAGACAATTGGGCGGAATTGCAGGTTTTCCAAATAGAAAAGAAAGTGTGTATGATGCTTTTGGTACTGGACATTCATCTACATCAATTTCAGCGGCTTTAGGAATGGCCATTGCTTCAAAAATTAAAGGTGATTTTGATAAACATCATATTGCAGTAATTGGAGATGCTTCTATTGCAAGCGGAATGGCTTTTGAAGGTTTGAATCACGCAGGTGTTACTGATGCTAATTTGTTAATTATTTTGAATGACAATACGATGGGAATTGACCCAAGTGTAGGCGCATTAAAAAATTATTTTACAAATGTAAAAGCAGGAAAAAAAGTTAGAAAAAACAACATAATTGAAGCTTTGAACTTTAATTATTCTGGTCCAATTGATGGTCATAATATTAATGAAGTTATTATAGAATTAAAACGGTTAAAATCTATTAAAGGGCCTAAATTTTTACATATAATTACTACAAAAGGTAAAGGTTTAGAAAAAGCTGAACAAGATCAAGTAACATACCATGCGCCTGGGAAATTTGATAAAATAACAGGTGAAAGAATTACAAAAAATACAAGTTTTCAGCCTCCAAAATTTCAAGATGTATTTGGTGAAACTATTGTTGAACTGGCTAAAAAAAATGATAAAATAGTTGGAATTACACCAGCTATGCCAACAGGAAGTTCCTTAAAATTAATGCTTGAGGAATTGCCTAACAGAGCTTTTGATGTGGGAATTGCAGAGCAGCACGCAGTAACTTTAGCTGCTGGAATGGCTACGCAAGGTTTAATCCCTTTTTGCACTATTTATTCTACTTTTTTACAACGTTCTTATGATCAAATTATTCACGACGTAGCATTGCAAAATTTATCCGTTATTTTTTGTATTGATAGAGCTGGAATTGTTGGTGAAGATGGTGCAACGCATCACGGAGTTTTTGATATTGCTTATTTACGTTGTATTCCTAATTTAGTGATTTTTGCACCACTAAACGAGTTTGAATTACGTAACATAATGTACACTGCTCAATTAGGAGTTGATTTTCCATTAGCAATTCGTTACCCAAGAGGAAGGGGAACAAGTATTGATTGGAAGCAGGCGTTTTCTACCATTAAAATAGGTAAAGGGGAGTGTGTTTCTGAAGGAAATGAAATTGCAATTTTAACTATAGGAACTATTGGAAATACCATTATTGAACTTCAAAAAGAATTGCCTTTAAACAAATTTGCGCACTACAATATGCGTTTTGTAAAACCTTTAGACAGGGAATTATTGCATACAGTTTTTAAAAATTTTAACACAATTATTACAATAGAAGATGGTACTATTGTAGGAGGTTTTGGAAGTGCTATTTTAGAGTTTGCTTCAAATAATAATTACAAAAAAAACAACATTAAAAATTTAGGAATTCCTGACACTTTCATTGAACATGGCACAACGGAAGAATTATTTGATTCTATTCAACTCTCTAAAGAAAAATTAAAAGATTTTTTAATAAAAGTTTTATAATTATACGATTCTTCTTTTCTTTACCGTTTATTTTATTTCAACATTAATTTTTTTATAAAAATGAAGTTTCATTTATTCATTATTTTTTCACTTTTTAGTATCGTAATTTCAAAAGCGACAGTAGTAAACGATTCTTTAGCCGTACAGCAAGATTCTTTAAGTCATTGGAAAAATAGCAATACAATTAAATTAATCTTCACCCAAAATTCATTTGTAAATTGGAATGCAGGAGGTAATAATTCAATGTCAGGAATATTAAAAATTCATTTGATACGGAATTATAAAAACAATCATTTATCATGGTCTAATGAAATAAAAAGCAATTATGGCTTGAATAAAGAAGCAGAAAGAGAATTAAGAAAAACAGAAGATTTATTAGAAATAAATTCAACTTTTGGTTATAGAGAAAATACAGCGTCTAATTGGTATTATTCAGCAAAATTCAACTTTAAAACTCAATTTACAAACGGTTATAAATACCCAAATACAGAAAAACCGATTTCAAAATTCTTTTCACCTGCATATCTTTTTTTAGGAATAGGATCTGAATATTCCTCCAAAAAAAATAATTTAAAAGTGTATATTTCACCAGTAACTAATAAAACAACATTTGTTTACAATCAAAGTCTTGCAAATGAAGGTGCTTTTGGTGTATCACCTGCTGTTTATGATGAATTAGATGTTTTAATTTTAGAAGGAAAGAATACTAAAATGGAGTTTGGAACATTGCTTACTAGCGAATGGAAAGCAACTGTTATGGAAAATATAAAAATGCAAAATAAATTAAGTTTATACTCTGATTATTTACACGATTACGGAAACATAGATGTAAACTGGGAGTTAAGTTTTGATTTAACAATTAATAAATATGTAACTGCAAATGTTGGTTCTCAACTACTTTTTGATGATGATGTAAACCATAAAGAAGATATTAATAATGATGGAGAATTAGATATTTTAGGACCTAAAATTCAATTAAAACAACTTTTAGGAGTTGGTTTTTCCTATGTTTTTTAATTGATAATTATTTTTTTACTTCCTTGAGATCTATCAGAAGTTAAACGTAAAATGTAAATTCCTGAAGTTAAATTATTGGCTTCTACAAACTCAATATTTCCAAAATTAAAATCTAACATTTTATTAAAAACTCTTTGGCCAGTAATTGTGTAAATTTCAAGAATTGTTTCGCCTAAATTGGTTTTTGAAGAAATTGAAAAATTACCGTTTGAAACTGTTGGGTAAATTGAAACTCCAGCTTCTTTTAAAAAATCTCTACGCACAGCCAATGTTTCATCAATTGAAAAAATAATGGATTGGTCAGCAATAAAGCCGTTAGTTGCATTTGTTATATCTACTTTAAACGAATCGGTTGCTGTAATAGCGCTTGTATTCACAAATTTAATGTTCCCTAAATTAATATCATCTTGAGTAAAAGTTTCTCCAATTGCAAGAGCAACATCACTAAGTCTAATTTCATTGCCTGCATCAGGTAATTCAGTTACCATATAAATTTCATCAGAAGGTACACCTCCGCTAGAAGATTCAACATCAGTTTGTTGTAAAATGTACGTGCTATTTGTTGCAACAGTAATTGGGTTATTGGTGAAAGTAGAACTAGTTATTGCTTCATTTTGACAAATTTCTAGAGACCAACTGTTTATATCTCCAGTATCTTGCCATTCACTATCAATAATTTTTAGATTCCATTCTCCATTAGAAAGTATACCATTAAATCCGGATAAAGGGTTTGCTGGTACTATTGTACCTATTGAGATGGTACCATCTCCTCCGCAAGTTATACTTGCACTTGCATCATCATCATAAGTCACATTTAAACCATCTTCATTATTACATAAATTATTAAATAACATTATCTCAGCCGCACCAGAAGCAGGAGGAGGAACTATTGAAATTGTTAAATCTGACAACCAAGTATGTGTAATATTTACAGATATATTTATATCACTTACAGTAAAGCTTGAAGGGATAGTTATTGGTGATAACCTTGGAGATCCAGGGTTAATTGGGTTTGCATCAGGGATTGAATATGTAGTTGAATTAGTAGCACTTGTACAGTTATTTTGCGTGAGTGTTTGAAATTTTTGAATAACTGAATAACCTCCAATATTACAATCGTTTTTCCCCCTTACTCTCCAATAATATATGGTTCCATTATTTAATAGTGTACTACTTGTATAAGAATTAGTAGTTAAGTTAGTTGCAGTTTCAATAATGGTATTAAAACCAGCATCTGATGAAATATCAATATCATATAAAGTTGCGTTAGTATCTTCAATCCATGTGAAATTTATGTCGTTTAAAGCTATTCCAGTAGCCAAATTATTGGGTAAAGAAGTTGTTAATGTTCCAAAATTAGCATCCACTACTTTTAATATAACAACAGTAGAAAATACTTCATTTCCAGTACCAATAACTGTTATAGTATATTCACCCAAAGCAACAGATCCTATATCACTAACAGTCATTGTAAATGTGCCATCAGTAGCTAATGAGGTAGGACTAAAAGTAATGGTTGATCCGGATGGTTCACCAGAAGTTGTAAAGTTTGTTGTAATATTATATGATTCTGTAGTAATAAAATCAAAAGTAAAAACAGCATTATCAGGTTTACAAGTTGCAACTGTACTATTTTGTGCTGAAAAAGAAAAGTCTGTAGCACTAAATTTTCCTGTAAAAACACCTCTACCATGTGTTGTAGCTAAAATACTATTATCGGCTGTTCGTAAATCTAAATCAACTACTTTAACATCTCGCATACCATTATTAGATTGTATCCAATTTGGAGCAGCATCGTTAAAATTATTGGTAGCCCAAATTCCTAATTCGGTTCCTATTATTACTTCATTGGCAACCAAAGGGTTTTGTAATATACATTTGACTGGCATATCAGGTAAATCTCCTTCTTTATTACTCCAATTTGCTCCTCCATCTGAAGAGTACCAAACACTTGTTACACCATAATTGTGAAATGTTACAAAAATATCGTTTTCTGTTGCTCCAAATTCTATAGAAGAAAGACTTCCTACAAATGAACCTCCAGAAATTTCAGACCAAGATGCTGTTGCATTTGCATTGGTTAATTTTAGCAGTTTGCCATTATCTGTGCCAACTAATAATGTAGTGCTAGCAGTTGTAAAAGGTGAAACTTTAAAGGCTGAAGGATTTCCATCTAATAAAGCGTTACTTAACTGTACTTTTGTAGCAATACTTGTTCCTAATGTATATCTATTAATTTTACCTGAACCATTAGAATACATAATGTTTTGATTATGATCTAAACTTGCAGGATTTATAAAATCTCCTTCATCGGTAGCATTTTCTATATAGTATCCGTTTCCTGTATAAGGTAAATTAAAATAAACATGAGTATTATAAACATACGAAACAACCATATAGTCTCCATCTTTATCAATTGTACTGTAGGCTCCGTCTCCACCAAAAACCTCTATGGTTGCATTTGCTCCGGCAGCAGCTCCGTTTATAAATTGAGATCCGTTGTCTTGTGCGCCAGCAATAATTAATTCATTTGAAACATCTTGACCATAACCACCATAATAAAATTGGGTAACATTATAATCAGTATTCATGACTGTAAAAACATCAGTAGTTTCTGCATTTAATAAATCATTAGCATAATAAACACCTCCATCACCACCAATAACAGCTTGGTTATTATCATCTGGTCTAAAAGTAAATGCATGTTGATCTGCATGTACTATTGAACAAGATAATCCGTCTAAACCTGGATTTGTTGACCATCTAGATATTTGTTTCCATTCGCTGGTTAAATTTGTATTTTCACCTTGGTC
The DNA here is from genome assembly GCF_013139515.1 of Lutibacter sp. GTDB lineage: Bacteria > Bacteroidota > Bacteroidia > Flavobacteriales > Flavobacteriaceae > Lutibacter. Next base: position 33,095 of record NZ_WTAR01000108.1, on the reverse strand, counting down.
TGTTCTAAATAAATCAATTCCACCCACATATACTATATCATCATCTGTTGGGTCAACTTCAATTACTAAATCATAAAAAGCTTGTCCACGTGTAAAATCCGCTGCAGAGATACCATTATCAGCATCATCTGGTTTGGCTAATTCGGTTGTATTAGTAAATCCGTTTGTCGTTACAAAAATATGAGGGTCTGTACCATCTCCTTCAGTTAATGCATATATTTTAGAAGCATTTGATGAAGAAACGGCTAATTCAACTCTATTTGAAGTTGTTAGTGGTGAAACTGCTGCTTCTGTCCAAGTAGCACCATCAGAAGAACTAAACACTCTACCTCCTCCGCCACCTCCAATACCTGGAGTTGAAATAGTTCCCATCCACAATGTGTTATTAGCTGAAATTTCAAAATCATTAGGGATATAGTAAAAATCAAATCCACTCCAAGTAAAAAGCATATTTGATGATTCAATTCTGTTCCAATTTAATCCGTTATCAATTGTTTTATATAATCCAGCCGTTTGTAATCCTAAAATATTATTTGGGTTTGCCGCATCACCATAATAATGCCCTCCAACACCTACAAATATTTCTGTAGTACCTGCATTGTCCCAAGCAATAATATCATTTATATAATAAATACCTGATAAATAATCTGATGTAGAACTAGATAAATCTCCAACTCCCGCCAATTCTACAGGAACATTCACCCAATCAGCACCACCATTTGTAGTTTTGTAAACACCGTTACCAACTGCAGCGCCAAAAGTATATTGCTCACCCGTTCCAATATACCAAATATTTGAATTATTTGGATCTACGGTAATACATGAAATATTCATATTTCCAGGTACTCCTGAAACTTGTGTCCAAGTAGACGCGGCATTTGTAATATCTGGGTTTACCCATAACCCTCCGCTTACACCACCGGCAAAAACACGTTTATTAGTATTATCATTTGGATCAAATAAAACAACTCTAGTTCTACCACCAACATTATTTGGGCCTCTATCTATCCAAGCATTATTGTCAGCGTCTCCGGGGTTTCTTGCTGCAACTGTGTTGTCGTTTAATTTTTTTTGAAGCGCGAATATTTTATTTGGTTCTGGTTTTCCAGTAGCGGGATTCATAGTTAATTCCCACTCTCGTTCGTAATATTTATTTGGAGGTAATTGTATGGCTTTTCTTTGAGGTTTTGAGAGTTTTAATGTGTTTTTAAATGGACTATTTTCTAAAAATTTAGCGTGTTGAACCCTAAGTTTAGATATAGAATCGCTTGTTTCTTCAATGTTATTATTAATTAAATTATATTTTAAATTAACAACAAATAGAGAAACTACAATTAATAAAAAGAGTATTTTTTTCTTCATTGATATATTAATTAAACCGAAAAAAATGAGGGGGAAATTTTTTAAATGCCTTTTAGTTTTTTATAAAGTTGTAATGCAAATCCGTCTGATAAACTTGCAATATAACCACATATAGTTAAAATTCTAAAATATAGAGTTTCTTTGGGTGATTGTAAACTCTCGGGTAGTAAAGATATAATTAATTTATCGTAATTTGTTAATGAGCCTTCAAATTTATTGTTTGAAGCTGTTAAAAACACCTCTAATAATTTGGTAATTATGGAGTATCCAGTAAGCTCTTTTTCAACTACTTCTCTACTTTTATATATTTTTTCGACACTTAATTTTATGATGTCATTTATTTGTGCTTCGTACTTGCATTTTTCTAAAAGTGAGTACGGATATTCCCCATTTAAAATAGCGGTTTCGTTTTCTGAAAAAACAGCAACTGCTTCATTTATTAAAGTTCCAATTGCTAATGCGCGGAGATAACTTAATCGGTCTTTTTTAAATTTTAAGTTGTGATATTTTTCAGAATCAATAGTGTCTTTTACTAATTTTATTAGATATTCTAACGCAAATTCTTCTTCAATTAAACCTAAGTTTATACCGTCTTCAAAATCTATAATTGTATAACAAATATCATCAGCAGCTTCAACTAAATAAGCTAACGGATGTCTTTTATAAGCAATATTACCATTATTTCCTGAAGAAATTAATCCTAATTCTTTAGCAACATCATTAAAAAAAGGAATTTCAGATTGAAAAATTCCAAATTTTTTATCTGCTATTTGGTTTGTAGGTTTTTTAGGTAACGATTCTTTTGGGTACTTAATAAAAGCACCTAAAGTTGAGTAAGATAACCGTAAACCACCTTTAACACCTTCTTTATGTTCGGTTAAAATTTTAAACCCGTTTGCGTTTCCTTCAAAATCAATTAAATCTTGCCATTGTTTAGGTGTAAGTTGCTCTTTATATTTTTGCCCATTTCCGTTTTTAAAATACTCTCCAATAGCTTTTTCTCCATTATGTCCAAAGGGTGGATTTCCAATATCATGCGCTAAAGCTGCAGTAGCAACAATAGCTCCAAAATCGTTCATTTTATAACCTTCTTCGCTTAAATTTGGATATTTTTTTAGTACTTGTTCACCAACAATTCTACCTAAAGAACGTGCAACAACACTTACTTCTAAACTATGTGTTAAACGTGTGTGAACAAAATCGGTTTTTGAAAGTGGTACAACTTGTGTTTTATCTTGTAAACTTCTAAACGAATCAGAAAAAATAATACGATCATAATCTACTTCAAAACCTAATCTGGTTTCATCTTGATTTTTACGTAACCTTTTTTGTGTATCACCAAACCTTTTTAAAGATAATAACTGACTCCAATTCATTATTAATATTTTTGTGCAATATACTTAATTCTTTAGATTTATTGATAAGATAAAAACCACAGAACTTAACATTAAGATTATATAACAATAAAACACACGTAACATTTAATTAACATAAGCGCTGTTTATTTGTAATTGAATAAAATTATAAATAATGAGAATTTTTTGGTTTGCTATTTTTTTGTTTTCAAGCACGTTAATGCATAGTCAATCTTTTGAAGTTGGTTCTTTTTTTACTGATTCAAATAAGGAAGGAATAATTGAAGGTGTTGTATTTGATAATGAAGTTGACAATTCCCCACTATTATTAGCAAATGTAACTGTTAAGAACTCTGAAATTACTACAACATCTAGCATTGATGGGACTTTTTCTTTAAAAGTGAAACCAGGCACGTACACACTTATTTATAGTTTTATTGGTTATAAAACTGTTGAAGTTAAAAATGTTATAGTTGCTTCAAATGAAACAACACAACAACTTCAAACATTATCTGCGCTAGAAGTTACTTTTGATATTTCTTCAATAAACTAAACGCTTATTGCTCTTTAATTAAACTAATTGTTACCTAACATTAAGTTAACGATTATATGAACATTAAATAACCACGAGGTAACCCGTAGTTTATGTGTGTTCTATTTCTTTGCGCCTAGAAATAAAACTAGAAATGAAGAAAATTTTTATAGCAATATTTGTGTTTATCAATGCAATTGCATTTAGTCAAACCACAGGAACAATACAAGGAACTGTTTATGATAAAGAATTTGAAAACGCTCCGTTACCGTTTGCAAATGTATTTATTAAAGGAACTTCAACGGGAACCACTACTGAATTTGAAGGAACGTATGAAATTAAAGTAGCACCAGGCACTTACACGGTAGTTTTCAGCTTTATTGGATACAAAACTATAGAGGTGCCAAATGTAATAATAAGTGCTGATGAAACAGTTACCATTAATAAAACTTTAAGCGCTAGTGAAGGAGTTTCATTAAGTGAAATTCAAATTACAGGAAGCACAAAAAAAGAATCTGAAACAGCGCTTTTAACAGAACAAAAAAAAGCAACATTAATTGTTGAAAGTATTGGAGCAGAAAGATTATCTAAAACAGGTGTTTCTGATGCAGCTGCTGCAACATCTAAAATTTCAGGTGTTACTAAAAATGAAGGCTCAGGAGATATTTACATTCGTGGTTTGGGAGACAGGTATTTAAGTACTACAATGAATGGTTTACCAGTACCTTCTGATGATGTTGAGAAGAAAAATATAGATTTAAAATTGTTTTCAGCAAATATTATTCAAAATGTGGGTGTAAGTAAAACATATTCAACTGAAAATTACGCAGATCAATCTTCAGGTAATATTGATATTACTACAAAAGAATTTAACGGTCATAAATATTCAGTAAGTTTTAGTAGTGGAACGAACACAAATGTTATTAAGAATGGTGTTTTTAATAATTTTAAAGCAACACAGAATAGTAACTATTTAAGCGGGGGTTTTTATACAAGTAAATATGCAGTAATTGATGCTGTTAAATTTGAAAGTTGGAATACCGAAGTAAAAAATACGCCTATTAATTTTGGCGTTTCTTTTTCAGCTGGAAAAAAGATTCAATTATTTGGTAGAGATTTATCATTATTTGCAACGGCTTCTCATGATAATTCATTTAGCCATGAAAAAGGAATATTTCAAAAATACAGATCTAATGTATTAGATAATTCTTTTACAGACGCTGAATCTTACAAATCTAAAATTAATACGACAGGATTATTTAATTTAACGTACAGATTAAATGGTGATCATAAAATAAGTTATAATAGTTTGTTTGTAAATAAAACTATTGACAATTTATATGAACAAGGTAGAAATGGAGAAGGATATGTTTTTGACCAAGACCCTGCTGAAGATGGTGCTTTTGTTAGAGATCAAAATTTGAAACAAACACGTATGTTTGTAAATCAGTTTATAGGAAATCACACAATTACCGATGCAAATAAATTAAAATGGGCTGTTGGTTACAATTATGTAGTTGCAAAAGAACCAAACCGTATTAGAAACGAGGTGAATATTTTAGATGAAAACACGGTTCAATTTGCACACGTTGGTGATTTTCAACAAAGAAAATCAAATCAAAAAATTAAAGACACTGAAATTAACGGGTACATAAAAGATCAAATTACTTTTAATAAAGATGGTGATAATCCATTGAAATTAAATATTGGTGGAAATTTTCGCCAGAAAGAAAGAAGCTTTAATTCGTTATTTATTGGTGTGAGAGCGAAAGGAGTTCAGGTAGCTTCAATAGATGATTTATCTGCCGCTTTTACAAAAACTAATTTTGACAATGGTACTATAATTTTAAGAGAAAGAACACCAGATGTTTATTTTGCAAATCTTGATGTGTATGCAGGTTTTGCGAATGTAGATTTTGGATTCAATAAATTTTCAGGTAACATAGGTGTTAGATATGAAACAGATGAACTAGCAATAATTTGGGATGTTGCAAATTATGTTGGTAGAGCAGGAACTTTAGCTAATACATACGATAATGTTTTACCTAGTTTAAATTTAAAATACGAAATTAACGAGAAAAATTTTGTGAGGTTTGCAGGAAGTAAAACAGTTACGCTTCCAGAGTTTAAAGAGTTAGCGCCTTTTGAGTATGTATCTCCAACAGGTCGTGTAACAAAAGGGAATCCAGGTTTAAAAGAATCTACAAATTATAATTTAGATTTAAAATGGGAATTATATCCTTCAGCTAAAGAATTAGTTTCTTTTACAAGTTTTTATAAAAAAATTGAAAACCCAATTAATTTATCTCAATCAAGAGGTTCGTCAGGAAACTTTACGTATGGTAATACAGGTGAAAAAGCGGATGTAGTTGGATTAGAGCTTGAAACAAGATTAACAATTATTGATACTGAAAATAATAACCTTAGAGTTAATTTTAACGCTACTAAAATGTGGTTTAAACAAGATTTATTAGAAGAATTTCAATACAATGGAAAAGTTGAATCTAACTTACAAGGGGCTTCAGATTTTATTGTAAACACAGCGTTAAGTTATTCAAATAATAAAGAAAATGAACTTGTAGCAACTTTAGCTGGTAACTATTCTTCAGATAAAATTTATGCATTAGGTTCTCCTGAAGATTTTACAAATAGCGCTGTATTGTATAATGATGAAATTATTGAAAAAGGATTTGTAACACTTGACTTAGTTTTAAGTAAAAAATTATCTGAAAACCTTTCCATAAAATTTACAGGTAAAAACATATTAGATCCAGTTATTGAGAACACCCAAAAAGTAAAAAGCTTATCAACTCAAATTGAAACTACTGAGATTATAAGTTCATATAAAAAAGGAATGAATTTAAGTTTAGGTGTAAAATATACGTTCTAAAAAATTAGTTAGAATACTTTTAAAAAAGCGATTGTTATAGAATTAACAATCGCTTTTTTTTGCATTAAAATACCGTTTAACAATTACCTAACATTAGAAATTAAATCAATAAAATTCATAATAAACACTTAACATTCTCTTAAAAGCTTAGTGTTTTAAAAAAAAGTTATTTGCATTATAATTTATATCTAAAATCTAACAATAGAATCAAAATGAAAAAAACAAACTTCAAATTTATTGGAATAACAGCAATTTTTGCTTTATTATCTTTAACTAGCTGTGATAATGATGATCCAGCCCCAATTGTTGTACCAACAAATGTTGTACTTGAAAATTTAAAAGCAGGAACAATGAATGGTCAACTTGAAGAAGACTTTACATTAAACGCTGCTACTAGTTATGAATTAACAGGATCGTTTATTGTTACTGATGGAGTTACCCTTACCATACCTGCAGGTACTCAAATTGAGGCTGATAATGGAGGTACAGATGTTTATATAGCAGTACTAAAAGGAGGAAAAATAAAAATTAATGGAACAAACAACAATCCTGTTGTTATGTCTTCATTTAACGGAAACCCTGGTGATTGGGGTGGGTTAACTATTTGTGGTAATGCAACTACAACTGCTGGTGTTGATGCTGAAGCTGAAGTTGGTGGATTTATCTACGGAGGTAGTGATGATGCTGATAATTCAGGTGTAATTAAAAATTTAGTAATAATTGGTACTGGAGCTCAAATTAACTCAGAATCTCAATACAACGGTGTTTCTTTTTACGCTGTAGGTTCTGGAACAATTGTTGAAAACCTTGCTGTTATTAATGGATCTGATGATGGTGTTGAATTCTTTGGTGGAACAGTTTCTGTAGAGAATATTTACTTAGAAAATAATGAAGATGATGCTATTGACTGGACTGAAGGTTGGAGCGGAACAATTGATAATGCATATGTTGCGCATACAATTGCTGGTTTTTCAACAGTTGTTGAAGGAGATAAAGACAACAACAACCCTCATATTAACAACTTAACTGCAATTTCTATTGTAGGTGGTAAAGCATTACAATTCAAAAAAGAATCTGGAGCTACAATTACTAACTTATTTTTAAGTGGTTACGATACTAATCTTGATATGAAAGATGACGGAGCGTTATCAAATGTTCAAATTGATGGTGCTGATGCTTCTACTGAAGCTTCATATAATGAAGGTGCTAAAGTTGATATTTCTGGTTGGGATTTTATTAACGGTCAATTTGTTCCTGTTGAAGTTTTAAACGGACAATTAAATGCTGATAAAACATTAAATGCTGATACTAAATATAGCTTAACAGGCTCTTATATTGTAAATAACGGAGCAACACTAACTATTGAAGCTGGCACTAAAATTTCTGCTGATAAAGGTGGTACTGATGTTTATATCGCAGTATTGCAAGGTGGTAAAATTAATGTTCAAGGTACTGCTGATAATCCAGTTGTAATGTCTTCAGTAAATGCTAGCCCTGCTGATTGGGGTGGATTAACTATTTGCGGTAAATCTACAACAACTGCTGGTGTAAATGCTGAAGCTGAAGTAGGTGGTTTTATCTACGGAGGTGTTGATTCTGCTGATAATTCAGGATCTATCAAATATTTAGTAATTAAAGGAACTGGTGCTCAAATTAATTCTGAATCTCAATACAACGGAGTTTCTTTATATGCTGTGGGATCAGGAACTGTAATTGAAAATATTGCTATTATTGACGGTGCTGATGATGGTGTTGAATTTTTTGGCGGAACTGTATCTGTTACTAATATCTACTTAGAAAACAATGAAGATGATGCTGTTGATTGGACTGAAGGATGGAATGGAACGGTAACAAACACCTATATTTCGCACACTGTTGCAGGTTTTTCTACTGCTTTTGAAGGGGATAAAGTAAATAATAATCCAAACTTTGTAAACGTAACTGCAATTTCAACTGTAGGTGGTAAAGCTTTACAATTCAAAAAAGAATCTGGAGCTACAATTACTAACTTATACTTAAGTGGTTATGATACTAACATTGATATGAAAGATGATGGTGCATTATCTAACGTTCAAATTGATGGTGCTGATGCAACCACAACTGACGCTTATAATAGTGGTGCTCAAGTTGACATATCTTCTTGGACTTGGAGACAAGTTGGTTTATAGAAATCTTTAAAATACAAAAAAAGGGATGCTGTTTTTAGCATCCCTTTTTTTTATCTAAAAAATTAGAAATTGTTACTCAATTACATCATGAATCATAGTATGATTTCCGTTGTTCCATTGAGTTAATATATCTGTAGCAACTTGCGCTCCGCTTCCTGCAGCAATTGAAAATTGACTTCTCCATCCAGCTAAAACACCTGCAACAAATAAGCCTTCAGCTATTAAATGATTGTTATTTTTAAGCATTATACGCTCTTTTTGTGGAGGTAAATTTTTATGAGGAATCACATACTGCATTAATCCTTCAATATTAAAAAGATTTGATGGCCCAACAGCAACAACAATATTTTTAGCTGTGTAAATACATTTATTAGTTGTAATTGTAAAGTTTGAGAACACACCTTTAATGTTAGTTACTTTTTCTTTTTCAATTTGAATAACTTCAGGATATAAATTAGTTAACTGATCTAATCCTTTTGCAAGAATTTCGCCTCCTTGAGTTCCTTTTTCAAACCCTAAAACATTATTTAATAATGCGTTTTGTAATGCTGAACTTTTTTGGTGCGTTATAATTCCAACTTTTTTATTTTTAGCAAAAGATTTTGTTGAGGCTGAACCTAAAATTAATGCGCATGACAATCCTGCTGCGCCTCCACCAATAATTAATACATCAAAAGTCTTCATTTTTTAAATTTAATTATGAAAGTAGTCCTTGAATATTCGTAGCAAATAACTTTACAGCAATTGCTAACAAAATAACTCCAAATATTTTTCGAAGAATGTTAATTCCGTTTTTACCAATTAGTTTTTCAATTTTTATAGATGTTTTTAAAACAATGTACATAAAAAGAATATTAATAATAATAGCTATTACAATGTTAATGGTTTCATACTCAGCTCTTAACGATAGGATGGTTGTTAAGCTACCAGGACCAGCAATTAGTGGAAATGCTAATGGAAATACCGAAATAGTTTTAGCACTATTGTCTTCTTCTTTATAAAGTGAAATTCCTAAAATCATTTCTAGCGCTAAAAAGAACAAAATAAAAGCTCCAGCAACAGCAAAAGAATTTACATCAATTCCAATTAGATTTAAAATACTTTTTCCTAAAAAAAGAAAAGCTATCATTATAATTCCTGCAATAATAGATGCTTTTTCAGATTGAATTTGCCCAAATTTTGCACGTAAATCTATAACAATTGGAATGTTTCCAATAATATCAATTACAGCAAATAAAATCATAGTTGCAGTAAGTATTTCTTTAAAATTTAAAATCATAACCTATTAATTTGAAAGGTTGGCAAAAGTATTAAATGACAATTTAAATTATAGTAAAAGTATGTAAAAAATTAGTTTATTTTTGCTAAATGTTTCAATTAGGAAAAACCATAGTTTCAGAAGATATTATAGAAAAAGACTTTGTCTGTAATTTATCAGTTTGTAAAGGAAAGTGTTGTATTGATGGAGAAGCTGGAGCGCCATTAGAAGAGCATGAACTCAAAATATTATTAGATGTTTACCCTAAAGTAAAACCATATCTACGACCAGAAGGAATAGCTGCCATTGAAAATCAAGGACTTTTTATTACTAATGAAGGTGAATATGAAACTACGCTGATAAACGAAAAAGATTGCGTTTTTGTTATTTTTGATGAGAAAAACACTGCTAAATGTGGTATTGAAGAAGCTTATAACAATGGTGATATTAAGTGGAAAAAACCAATTTCTTGTCATTTGTACCCAGTTAGAATTATGGAATATAGCGAGTTTTCAGCTGTAAACTACCACAAATGGCCTATTTGCGATGATGCTTGTACTTTAGGAAAAGAATTACAAGTGCCAGTGTATAAATTTGTTAAAGAAGCTTTAATTAGAAAGTTTGGTAAAGATTGGTATACTGAACTAGAAAAAGTAGCCGAGAATTATAAAAAATAACTGTTTTTCAGTTATCAAACTAAGCTTGTAAAAGATAATTAAATATTCACTTCAACAAGCTTAGATGGAATAGTTGAATAAAATAAAGTTAAAATCCGTAATTAATACCAACTCCAAATACTTCTCTGGTTTGTAAACCGTTAAAAGCATTGTCATCATAAATAGTTTGAAATGATAAATTTGCAGATAAATATTTATTAATAGACATTACAATATTCATTGTATAATCTAAATCAACATTTTGTGCTTCTTCTAAATAATTTGAATATAAATTTAAAATGTTCTCCATAGAGACATTTTCCATAATGGTTAATTTATAGTAAGCGCCAATTGCTAGTCCTAATTCAAAACGAGTACTTTTTCCTTCTTCTACACCAAAATAAGCTTCATTTGGCAAGGTTAAATTTTTGTCAACAATAACTAATTTTGCTGTTGAAGGCGCAAAGTTAACTTTTAAATTATCTGATTTTTTCCATAACATACCTGGTCCAAATTGTAAGTATCCGGGAGATGAAAATTTAGTAGGTCCATCAGTATCGCTATCTAAATCATCTGCAAATTGAGTTTTAAAATTTAGAAAAGCAGAATAAAACCAATTACCAGAAGCTTTTTTCCCAAGTAATGAATTCCATTCAATTCTATCATCAGATTTTTGTACGTCTTCACCTTTAATTTTAGTTATGCCAAAAGCTAGGATTAGTTTATTATCCCAATTAATAGCTCCTTTTGAGAAATTAAAATCATAGTTTACACCTAAAGTTCCAGTTACATTACTATTTCCTCCTGCTATCCAATTGTCAAATGCAGATTGGTTTAATAAAAATGAAATGTTACCTGATCGTTTCCAGCCATCTTTAGGTGCTTCTTTTTCTTGAGAGAAAGTTACGGTGCTTACTATTGCGAATGCAACTAATAAAATTACTTTTTTCATAATTATTTAATTTTTGGATGGTTAGTAAATTAAGGTGTATTAAGGTATGAAAATTAGTTGATTCTTTTAAAAAGCGGAACCGTTGAGCAAGCTTCACCAAACATGATAGATTTTGCTATAGGTTGTAGTTTTTCAATAAGTTGTATGTATGCAGTTTCAGGAATAGGTTTGTTTGCGCAACCTTTAATTATTACAGGCTTGTTTTTATAGGCTTCTATATTAAGATGTGTAATAATGTCATGAAATATTGAAGTTTCTAGCGTTGTTAAATTACCAACCACTACTTTTTTAGAGAAAGGAAAAACATACGTGGTAATTAGCATAAAAGCCCAAGAAGGAATTATAGCATCAGATGAGCAAGTAAGTGCTACAAAATGATTTTTGTATTGCCCCCAATCATGGTTTTTCAAGTGTTCACGAAATTCAGTTTCTTTTAAAATAAGTTCTTGAAATAACCAGTTTTTTATGTCAATTGTAGTTCTGGTTCCTTGAGGGTATAATTCTTCAAGGTCAATTGTTTTTAGTTGACTATTGGCAACTCTATTTACAATTTCATCAGCCATTTAAGGTCGTGTTTTTAAAGAAATCCAAGTTCTAATTTAGCTTCTTCACTCATCATATCTTGTGTCCACATTGGATCAAAAGTAATTTCAACTTCAGCACTTTTCACTTCTTCTAAAGTTTTTACTTTTTCTTCAATTTCAACAGGTAAAGTTTCAGCTACAGGACAATTAGGCGATGTTAAGGTCATTAAAATTTTTACATCATCATTTTCACTAACCATAACGTCATAAATTAAACCTAATTCATATATATCTACAGGAATTTCAGGGTCGAAAATAGTTTTTAATACTTCCACTATTTTAATTCCTAATTCTTCTACGTGGTTACTATTCATTGCTTTCAGCTCTGTTTATATTCATTCTAAATAAGTGCAAATATACACTAATTAACTTAATTTAGATTTATAAGCCAAGGCATATAATTTAATTTGTTTAATCATAGAAACTAAACCATTAGCTCTTGTTGGAGATAAATGTTCTTTCAAGCCAATTTTATCAATAAAATAAAGATCGGTATCTAAAATGTCTTTTGGATTTTGGTTGTTAAAAACACGTAACAAAATAGCAACAATTCCTTTGGTTAAAATAGCATCACTATCTGCTGTAAAGTTAATTTTTTTATCTTTTATTTCAGAATGTAACCAAACTTTAGATTGGCATCCAACAATTAAGTTTTCGTCTATTTTAAAAGATTCATCTATTAACGGAAGTGATTTCCCAAGATCTATTATATACTCATAGCGCTCCATCCAATCATCAAACATGGAAAACTCATCTATAATTTCTTCTTGTATTTCTTTGATAGTCATTTTTTAAACTTATTTTTGCAAAAATAATCACATCTACTGTTTAAAAAAAATATAAACACAAATAAAGTTAAAAGGTGTGTATAGAAATTTAAATAAATATGAATAAATTATTAATTGTTGGTACGGTTGCTTTTGATGCTATTGAAACTCCGTTTGGGCAAACAGATAAAATCTTAGGAGGAGCAGCGACATATATTTCACTTTCAGCATCGCAATTTGGAGTGAAATCTGGAATTGTTTCTGTAGTTGGTGGAGATTTTCCGAAAGAATATCTAGATAAATTAAATGCTAAAAATATTAGCACAGAAGGAATTGAAGTGATTGAAGATGGTAAAACATTTTTTTGGAAAGGAGTGTATCACAACGATTTAAACTCAAGAGATACGTTAATTACAGATTTAAATGTGTTGGCCGATTTTAACCCGGTTGTACCACAAGAATTTAAAGATGCAGATTTTTTAATGTTGGGTAATTTACACCCTGCAGTTCAAATGGCTGTAATTAATCAAATTCCAGTTCGTCCTAAATTAGTAGCTCTAGACACTATGAATTTTTGGATGGATAATACCTTAGATGAATTAATGGAAGTAATTGCAAAAATTGATGTAATTACAATTAATGATGAAGAAGCTCGCCAGCTTTCAGGAGAATATTCTTTAGTAAAGGCGGCTCAAAAAATTCATAAAATGGGACCAAAATTTGTGGTAATTAAAAAAGGAGAACACGGTGCTTTATTATTTAATAACGGAGATGTGTTTTTTGCACCAGCTTTGCCTTTAGAAGAAGTTTTTGATCCAACAGGAGCAGGAGACACTTTCGCAGGTGGTTTTATTGGTCATATTGCAAAATCTGGCGATATTTCATTTGATAATATGAAAAGAGCTGTAATTTCAGGTTCAAACTTAGCTTCGTTTTGTGTAGAGAAATTTGGGACTGAGCGAATGGAAAATCTGTCTGAGGATGAAATTCAAAAAAGATTATTACAATTTAAACTTTTAACACAATTTGATATTGAGTTAAGTTAGAATAAATTCCGCCACTGTGCGGAATTTTTTATTTAATTTTACTACGAAAACTACAACTATGAGCGACGCTATTAAGCATGAATGTGGAATTGCAATGGTTCGGTTATTAAAACCGTTACAATATTATAAAGACAAATATGGAACGGCGTTTTATGGTTTAAATAAAATGTATTTGCTAATGGAAAAACAGCACAATCGTGGTCAGGATGGTGCAGGTTTAGCAAGTATAAAATTTGATGTTGCTCCAGGAACAAGATATATAAGTCGTGTTCGTTCAAATGAAGACCAACCAATTCAAGATGTTTTTGCGCAAATAAATGGTCGTTTAAACGAATTAAATGAAAAGCATCCAGATAAAATTGATGATGTAGAGTGGCAAAACGACAATGCACCTTATTTAGGAAATCTTTTTTTAGGTCACGTACGCTATGGTACTTTTGGAAAAAATAGCATTGAAAGTGTTCATCCGTTTTTACGCCAAAGTAATTGGATGCATAAAAGTTTATTAGTTGCAGGAAACTTTAATATGACTAATTCAAAGAGTTTATTTAATGATTTAGTTGAGTTGGGGCAGCACCCAAAAGAAATTACCGATACTGTTACAGTGATGGAAAAAATAGGTCATTTTATTGATGATGAAGTTGCAAAATTATATGTAAAAATTAAAGATGAAGGTCTTAGTAAAAAAGAAGCTTCACCTATAATTGAAGAACGTATCAATATTAAAAAAATACTAAAAAGATCTGCTAAAAATTGGGATGGAGGTTATGCAATGGCTGGTTTATTAGGTCATGGAGATGCATTTGTTTTACGTGACCCTGCAGGGATTAGACCCGCATTTTATTATGCTGATGATGAGGTTGTAGTAGTTGCTTCAGAACGCCCAGTAATACAAACAGTATTTAATGTGGCTATTAGTGATGTGAAGGAAATTGAAAGAGGTGAAGCATTAATTATTAAGCGTAACGGAAAAATTACTACAGATAAAATTATTGAAAAATTACCACAAAAATCATGTTCTTTTGAACGTATTTATTTTTCAAGAGGAAGTGATTCAGATATTTATACTGAACGTAAAAATTTAGGAAAACTGGTATTTCCTCAAATCTTAAATAAAATTAACAACGATATAAAAAACACCGTTTTTTCATACATCCCAAATACTGCTGAAACTTCTTTTTATGGAATGCGAGAAGCTGCTGAAGATTTTTTGAATCAGCAAAAAGCTGAAGTTATTTTAAAAGGACAACGAAGTTTATCGGTTGAAAAAGTAAAAGAAATTTTATCAGAAAGACCTCGAATTGAAAAACTAGCAATTAAAGATGCGAAACTACGTACCTTTATTGCAGATGATAACAGTAGAGACGATTTAGTAGCGCATTTATACGATGTAACTTACGGGATTGTAAAAAGAACGGATAACCTAGTAATTATTGATGATAGTATTGTTCGTGGAACAACTTTGAAGCAGAGTATTATTAAAATTTTAGACAGATTAAATCCTAAAAAAATTATCATAGTTTCATCTGCACCACAAATTCGTTTTCCAGATTGTTATGGAATTGATATGGCAAAATTAGGTGATTTTATTGCTTTTAGAGCAGCCTTAGAATTACTAAAAGACACCAATCAAACCAAAATTATTGATGAAGTTTATAAAAATTGTAAAGCTCAAAAACAGCTTGAAGATACTGAAATTAAAAATGCAGTAAATGCAATTTATGCACCATTTACAGATGCTCAAATTTCAGGTAAAATTGCTGAAATGTTAAAAACCCCAGAAATAAATGCTAAGATTGAAATAATATATCAATCTGTTGAAAACCTTCACAAAGCATGTCCAGATCATTTAGGAGATTGGTATTTTACGGGTGATTATCCAACTCCAGGAGGTAATCGGGTTGTAAATGATGCTTTTATTAACTTCTATGAAGGGAGTGACGCAAGAGCATATTAGGTGAATCTAAAAATCAGTTTTATATTGCAGTTGTGAAAGATATCCTTTTTATTACGCCACCATTTACTCAGTTAAACACGCCATATCCGGCTACGGCATATTTAAAAGGGTTTTTAAACACCAAAAAAATCACTTCATTCCAAATGGATTTAGGTATTGAAGTAATTTTAGAACTTTTTTCTAAAAATAAACTTGAAGAAGTATTTGATATTGCTTTTGAAAATGAAAGATTAAGCTCTTATAATTCACAAAGAATTTACACGTTAAGAAATGAATATTTAAAGAATATTAATCTTGTTATTGCTTTTTTACAGGGAAAAAATTTAACAGTTGCTCGTCAAATATGTTCAGATAATTTTCTTCCGAAGGCTTCAAGATTTGAGCAAGTTGAAGATTTAGATTGGACTTTTGGTTCTATGGGAATTCAAGACAAGGCAAAACATTTAGCAACGTTGTTTTTAGAAGATGTATCCGATTTTATTGTTGAATGTATTGATGAAAATTTTGGATTTAGCAGATATGCTGAACGTTTAGGTAAAAGCGCCAATAGTTTTGATGAGTTGTATAAAGGTTTACAAGAAGAACAATCTTATATTGATGCAATTACGTTAAAAATTCTAGAGGAAAAACTAACGGAAATTCAACCAAAACTGGTTTGTTTTTCAGTGCCATTTCCTGGCAATTTATATAGTGCATTTCGTTGTGCGCAATTTATGAAGGAGAAGTATCCTGAAATTAAAATTGCTATGGGTGGTGGTTTTCCAAACACTGAATTAAGAAGCTTAACAGATACTCGTGTTTTTGATTTCTTTGATTACATTACTTTAGATGATGGAGAATTACCAGTAGAATTATTGCATTCAAACGTGATAAATTCGACTTCAAAAAATCCAGATTTTAAACAGTTTAAAAGAACTTTTTTATTAGAAAATAATAAAGTAGTTTACAATAATTTATCTTCAAAAAAAGAGTACAGTCAAGCAGATTTAGGAACTCCAGATTATTCAGATTTGTTGCTTGACAATTATATTTCAGTGATAGAAATTGCAAACCCAATGCATAGTTTATGGAGTGATGGACGATGGAATAAATTAACTATGGCACACGGTTGTTATTGGGGAAAATGCACTTTTTGCGACATTTCTCTTGATTATATAAAAGTGTACGAACCAATAACAGCTAAATTGTTGGTTGACAGAATGGAGCAAATGATTGCTCAAACTGGTGAAACCGGATTTCATTTTGTAGACGAAGCCGCACCTCCAGGATTAATGAAAGAGCTTGCACTTGAAATTATAAAACGAAAATTAACTGTAACTTGGTGGACGAACATTCGATTTGAAAAAAGCTTTACCAAGGACTTGTGTTACTTGTTAAAAGTATCAGGTTGTATTGCTGTTTCGGGCGGATTAGAAGTTGCTTCAGATAGGTTGTTGGCCTTAATTAAAAAAGGCGTAACGGTTGAGCAAGTAGCGCAAGTTACTAGTAATTTTACGGAAGCAGGTGTTATGGTTCATGCGTATTTAATGTATGGTTTTCCAACTCAAACAATTCAAGAAACGGTTGATAGTTTAGAAATGGTGAGACAATTGTTTGAATTAGGTGCTATCCAATCTGGGTTTTGGCATCAGTTTGCGTTAACAACACATAGCCCAATTGGTTTAAACCCTGCTGAATTTGGAGTTTTACCAAATTATAAAGAAATTACGTTTGCTAATAATGATGTAGATTTTAAAGATAAAACAGAAATAAATCATGATAAATTTAGCTTCGGACTAAAAAAATCTATTTATAATTTTATGAACGGAATTGGTTTTGATTTGCCTTTACAAGAGTGGTTTGAGTTTAAAATTCCGAAGACAACTATTAAAAATGATTTCATTATTTCTTGTTTTGAAAATGAAGATGATTTTACAACAAAATCTTCAACAAAAATTTATTGGTTAGGAAATGCACCTTTAATTTCAGAAGTTAAAAAATCTAAAAGAGGTAAAACTCAAAAAAAATTACAACTAATTTTTCATGAAAACAGCATTAATTTTCAAATTTCTTTAGAAGAAGATAAAGGCTATTGGCTTTTAAACACCTTAAATAAGTTGGCAATTACATCCGGTTCCTCAATCATTTTTTCTGAATTAAAATCAGATTTTGAAACTCATTTTAATAATTTTGAAATGTTTTGGTATTCAAAACCCATAAACCTGTTAAGAGAAAATGGGTTGATAGTTTTATAAAATAAAAAAACTCGCCATAGACGAGTTTTAAAATTAATTTAGGTAGTGTATAAAATTTATTTGCTTTCAGCATAACGTCTTTCAACTTCATTCCAGTTAATTACATTAAAAAATGCATTGATATAATCTGGTCTTCTGTTTTGATAGTTTAAGTAATAAGCGTGTTCCCATACGTCTAAAGCTAAAATTGGAGTTCCTTCACAACTTACACCTGGCATTAACGGATTGTCTTGGTTTGGAGTTGAACAAACTTCAACTTTTCCACCTTTATGAACACAAAGCCAAGCCCAACCTGAACCAAAACGAGTTGCTGCAGCTTTAGCAAAAACATCTTTAAAAGCATCAACTGAACCATATTCAGCAACAATAGTATCTTTTAATTCTCCAGATAAATATCCTTTTCCTTCAGGATTCATTACATCCCAAAATAAAGAATGGTTGTAAAACCCACCACCATTATTTCTAACAGCAGCATTGTTCATGTCTAATCCATCTAAAATATTTCCAATAGATTTTCCTTCTAAATCAGTACCTGCAATAGCATTATTTAAATTGTTTGTATATCCTGCATGATGTTTACTGTGGTGAATTTCCATAGTTTTTGCATCAATATGTGGTTCTAGCGCATCATAAGCGTACGGTAATTTTGGTAGTTCGAAAGCCATAATTGTATTTTTTAGTTTAAATTTTAATATATTCAAAGGTAAAGAACGATTTCCATTCTTAAAAATCTTAAAAATCGAATGTATTTATAGTGATATTAGAATATCTTATTCTAATTGCTCTTCAATTAAAGCGTAATCAGCATCTTTTGGATATTTAGCCATAAATCCCTCCACTTTTTTTACCATATTTTTACTCCCGCAGAAAAAAGGAACACGCTGATGCAATTCGGTTGGTTTAATGTCTAAAATTCTTACATAACCATCACTTGCAGTTCCATTTGCTTGTTCAGCTAAAAATGCCATTGGGTTACATTCGTATAATAGTCTTAATTTTCCTTGTGGATTTTTGGTACTTGTTGGATACAAATAAATACCACCTTTAATCATATTTCTGTGAAAATCGGAAACCAAAGAACCAATATAACGAGAAGTATACGGGCGGTCTTCTTTTTCTTCCTGACAGTATTTTAAATAATCTTTAACTCCTTGCGGAAAGTGAACATAATTCCCTTCGTTTATAGAATAAATTTTCCCAATTTCAGGATATGTCATATTTGGATGTGATAAATAAAACGATCCAATAGCTGGGTTTAAGGTAAAGCCATTAACACCGTGACCGGATGTTAATACTAACATTGTTGAAGTTCCGTAAATAACATAACCTGCTGCTACTTGTTGGTTACCACGTTGTAAAAAATCGGCTTGTTCAACAGGTGTTCCAATTGGAGTTACTCTACGGTAAATTGAAAAAATAGTTCCTACAGAAACATTTACATCAATATTAGAAGAGCCATCTAAAGGGTCCATTAAAACAATGTATTTGTTTTCATTTGTACCATGTTTACCTTTAATAGTAACGTAATTATCTTCTTCTTCACTGGCAATTCCACAAACAATTTCTCTGTTTATTAATGTTTGCATAAAAACATCGTTGGCATAAACGTCTAATTTTTGTTGATCTTCACCTTGAATATTTGTGTCGCCAGCATCACCAGTAATATCAACTAAACCAGCTTTGTTAACTTTGTAATTTACAACTTTAGCAGCTAATTTTATAGAACTTATAAGCCTGTTGAATTCTCCGGAAGTAGATTTGTAGTGTTTTTGATTTTCAATTATAAACTCTCCTAAAGTAAGGTTGTTATTTTTCATAATTGTATTTAGTTGTTTGTATATGCAAAGATGGAAAAAATTATTTTTAAAAAGACCTTTGTTTTTCAGATACTTTGATTAAAGATTTTTATTTTAGCTAAAAGTATTTTTTTTTATGAGTTTTAAAATAAAAAAAGGTGAAATAACCGATATGCCATCTGTATTAAAATTAATACAAGAGTTAGCGCATTTTGAGAAAGAACCTGACGCTGTAGTAGTTACCGTTAAAGATTTAGAAAATGACGGCTTTGGAGCTGTGCCATTATTTAAAACTTTTGTTGCTGAGCTTGACAATGAAATTGTTGGAATGGCCTTATTTTATCCTCGATATTCTACTTGGAAAGGACCAACCATTCATTTAGAAGATTTAATTGTAACTAAAAGTAAAAGAGGTTTAAATATTGGTAGCGCTTTGTATAATAAAGTTATTGAATACGGTTTTAACAAAGGTGTAAAACGTATAGAATGGGTAGTTTTAGATTGGAATACGCCAGCTATAGAATTTTATAAAAAAACGGGCGCAATTGTTTTAAATGATTGGAATACTGCTCAAATGAATGAAGAAGGAATTAAAAGTTATTTAGAAACACTATAATGAGGATTTTTAAATTTGGAGGAGCATCAGTAAAAGATGCAGAAGGTGTAAAAAATGTACTTCGTGTTTTAAACCATGAAGGAATTGAAAATACGCTTATTGTGATTTCTGCAATGGGTAAAATGACCAACGCTTTTGAAAAAATAATAGATTCTTATTGTCAAAAAGCAGAAGATTTAAATCTAAATATTGATGTTGTTAGAAACTTTCATTTAATGATTATAAATGAATTGTTTGAAGAAAAAAATCATCCTATTTTTATTGAAGTTGAAAACTTATTTGGACAATTAAGTGGGTTTTTAATTCAAAATAAATTAACAGATTATAATTTTATTTACGACCAAATAGTTGGTTATGGAGAATTGCTTTCAACAAAAATTGTGAGTGCTTTTTTAAATGAAAACAACATTAAAACCAGTTGGATTGATGTTAGAGATCTTATAAAAACAGACGCTAATTATAGAGATGCTTCAGTAAATTGGGAATTAACTTCAAAAAACATTTCGAAATTAAACCAACAACAATTGCATATTACACAAGGGTTTTTAGGTTCAAATTCAAAAGGTAAAACCACAACACTCGGCAGAGAAGGTTCAGATTATACAGCGGCTATTTTTGCACATTGTTTAAATGCTAAAAGTGTTACTATTTGGAAAGATGTTGATGGTGTTTTAAATGCTGATCCGCGTTATTTTTCAACAACACAATTGTTAGAAAAAATCTCTTATTCAGAAGCTATAGAGATGGCTTTTTATGGTGCATCTGTAATTCATCCAAAAACGTTAAAACCGCTTGAAAATAAAAATATTCCGTTGTATGTTCGTTCATTTTATGAGTTAGATAATAATGGAACAACTGTTGAAAAAGGAACTGCTATAGTTCCAGAAATTCCTTGTTTTATTTTAAAACAACAACAAATTTTAATTTCAATTTCAGCGTTAGATTTTTCATTTATGGTTGAACATAATTTGAGCGAGCTATTTAAAATTCTTCATAATTATAAATTAAAAGTAAATTTAATTCAAAATTCGGCTTTAAGTTTTTCTGTTTGTATAGAAGATAAATTCAATAATTTTAAACAGTTTTCATCAGAACTAAAATTAAAGTACAACATTAGTTATATTGAAAACGTTTCATTATATACAATAAGACATGCAAATAGTACAGCAATTAGTAAAATTGAACAAAAGGGGAAAGTGCTGCTAAAACAAGCAACAAAAGGAACTGTTCAAGTAGTAATGCAATAATTTTGCGTATTTTTGTAATTCCCAATAATTTAAATAAATGAGCTTAGTAACCGCTAAAGAAATTGCCAAAGTAACACATCTAGATAGATATGGATTTATAGGCACGTTTTTAGGATGGTTGTTAATGAAATTGCTTAGAATTTCTACAATTAATAAAATTTATAACAAGCACAAACATTTAAAAGATTTAGCTTTTTTTACGGCATTGTTAGAAGATTTAGAAATTAAATTTGAAATACCAGAGGATGACCTAAAAAGAATCCCTAAAGAGGGTGCTTTTATTACGGTTTCTAACCACCCGTTAGGCGGAATTGATGGTGTTTTATTGTTGAAATTATTGATTGAAAAACGGCCAGACTATAAAATTATAGCCAACTTTTTACTGCATAGAATTGAGCCAATGAAGCCTTTTATAATGCCAGTAAACCCGTTTGAAGACAGAAAAGATAATCAATCAAATATTTCAGGAATTAAGAGTGCATTATTGCATTTAAAAGAAGGAAATCCACTAGGTGTTTTTCCTGCAGGTGAAGTATCTACCTATAAAGACGGAAAATTAATAGTAGATAAACCCTGGGAAGATGGGGCAATAAAATTAATTCAAAAAGCTAAAGTACCCGTAATTCCAATTTATTTTCATGCTAAAAACAGCCCATTGTTTTATGCGTTATCTAAGCTAAACGGAAAATTAAGAACAGCAAAATTACCTTCGGAATTATTATCACAAAAAGGAAGAGTTATTAAAGTTAGAATAGGAAAACCTATTAAAGTTAAAGACCAGTTAGATTATAAAAACAGTAAAGATTTTTGTGACTTTATTCGTAGAAAAACATACATGTTAGCAAATCCTTTTGAAAAAGAAGCGAAAACATTAAATACAGCTTCCTTAAAAATGCCAAAATCGCCAAAAGAAATTGTTTGTCAAAAAAATATTGATAAAATGATTCTTGAAGTTGAAGCACTTAGAAATAGTGACGGGCGCTTGCTTAAAAGTAAAAATTATGAAGTTTTTTTTGCTCCAAGTAAAAAAATTCCAAACATTATGTTTGAAATTGGGCGTTTGCGAGAAATTACATTTAGAGAAGTTGGTGAAGGAACCAATGAATCTATTGATTTAGATAAATATGATGGTTATTATCACCATTTATTTTTATGGGATAGCGAGGCAAACTGCTTGGCAGGTGCTTACCGAATGGGTTTAGGGAAAAGCATTTATAAAAAATATGGTATTGAAGGTTTTTACGTTCAATCCTTATTTAAGTTTGAGCCTGAATTACATTCTATGATGGAAAATTCTATTGAAATGGGACGGGCTTTTATTGTCAAAGAATATCAGCAAAAACCAATGCCTTTGTTTTTATTGTGGAAAGGAATTGTTCATATTACTTTACGATATCCAAAATATAAATACTTAATTGGGGGTGTAAGTATTAGTAATCAGTTTTCAAATTTTTCTAAATCGTTGATGATTGAGTTTATGAAATCTCATTATTACGACCCTTATATTGCGCAGTATGTGCATCCAAAAAAAGAATATAAAGTAAAGTTGAATGATGCTGATAAAGATTTTGTTTTTGATGCAACTCAAGCTGATATGAATAAGTTTGATAAAGTTATTGATGAAATTGAACCTGGAGCTTTACGCATGCCTGTTTTAATAAAAAAATACGTAAAACAAAATGCGCGTTTAGTTGCTTTTAATGTAGATCCTAAATTTAATAACGCCGTTGATGGTTTAATGTATATAAGAGTTGCAGATATACCTGAAAGTACTGTAAAACCTGTTATGGAAGAGTTTCAAGCAGAGCTGGAAAGTAGACTTGAATACGAAAAAAACAAAGATGAAGTTATAAAAACTCCATCTTCATTTGAGTAAAATTTAGCAGCAATTACTTTCTGAAGGTGTACAGCAAGTTTCATTTTCTTTTATTTCTTTTTCAGTTTCACAACAAAAATCATTGGCCTTACATTGCGTACTGTCTGAATGTAGTTTTACAATTATACTTTTATCATTTTCAACAATTGCTTGAATTACCAAATTAGCAGTATGAAATGAACTATTACCATATTCAATTTTAATTTCTGTATCTAAAAGTAAAGGTTTAATAGAATTTACTCTATCAAATATCTCAATTGCTTTTGAAACGGTCATAAATGAGCGTTTACCAACTTCTAATGGGCTTTCCCAAAGTTGCACAATAGTTTCTTTCCAAAAATTAGTTTTACCTCCACAATCTACTGAATCTATAGTTGTATTTTTAATTTCGGTGATATGATAATTTGCATTTACAAATGTATCAGGTGAGTATTCAAATAAAAGTTCCTTGTTTAAATTGTTTTTTAATGTGTTTAAAAATGTTTCTGTTTTCATGTATTTGAATTTTAAATCGTATTATTACGATAATAATTAATAAATTTTTTTAACAGGACTTTCCTGAATTGTTTAACGTATTAAAAAATGTAAATAATTGGTTTTGAATTTCATTCCATCGTTTAGTCTCTAAACAGTAACAAATACGTTTGCCTTCAATTGTTCCTGAAATAATTCCAATTGCTTTTAATTCTTTTAAATGTTGAGAAATTGTTGCTTGTGCAAGACCTATTTCATCTACTAAATCATTACAAATACAAGCATTAGACTTTACAATATGTTCTAAAATTGCTATTCGTGCAGGATGTCCTAGCACTTTTGCTATTTGAGCTAAATTATTTTGTTGTTCTGTAAATATTTGTGATTTAGTTGTACCCATATATTGTTTTAACATTGCAATATTACGATAATAAATTGAATAAAAAAACTCATTTTAATAAATGAGTTTTTTATTTTTTTAGAACCACTCTTTTTTATTAGTTTGGTATGTGTTTATAAACTCTTCATCAGTTTTTGTAAGGTAAATAATACCTTCAATAAGAGACAGAATACCTACAAAACCACACGTAGCAAAAGTTAAAATTACTTGAATAATACCCGTTTTAGTATAGCCAAGAATAAATTTATGTACAGCAAATCCACCAAGTACAATTGCTAAAACACCAGCTACTATTCTTTTACTTTCTTCATTGCTTTTAGGAAGTACATTTCCGTTTTCATCTGTTATTTCCATTATTTTCAGTTTAATTAGTATTACAAAATTACAAATTTCTTATAAGAATGGAGCGTCAATTGGTTCCCAAAGTTCAATTTTATTTCCATCAGGGTCTAATATCCACCCAAACTTACCGTATTCATACTCTTCAACCTCTCCAACAATTGTTATTTCTTCCTTTTTAAGCTTCATTAAAAGCTTTTTTAAATTGTGAACTCTATAATTAAACATATACTCTTTTGTTGACGGAGAAAAATAAGTTGTATCGTTTTTAAAAGGGCTCCATTGTGTACTTGCTTTATTACCTTTTTCATCTTTTCCCCAAAAAGTACAGCCCCAATCATCAGTATTAAAACCTAAATGATTTTTATACCATTCTTTTAATTTTTCAGGATTTTCAGTTTTAAAAAATAAGCCTCCAATACCAGTAACTCTTTTAAGTTCTTTTTTAGTTTCAACAGTTTGTTTTGTAAAAAAATGGGCTTCAACCTTATCAACTATTGTTTGTGCTAATTTAATTTTAGATTCAACGGTCCAACCCGCAACATGAGGTGAAAGCAATACATTTTCAGCATGAATTAAATAATCAAATGCTTCTGGAAGTTCATCATTTTCAAATAAATTCTCGAATGATAACTTTTCGTATTCTAGTACATCTAAACAAGCTCCTAATACCTTTTTATTTATAAGTCCTTCAACTAGATGATTTGTTACAACTGCCGATCCGCGAGCTGTGTTTATAAGATAGAATGGCTTTTTAAAATTATTGATAAATTCATTATTTACCATATTATGTGAAAGCTGATTAAAAGGTGTGTGCAAGCTTAAAACATCTGTTTTTTCTTGCAATTCTTTTAATGAAACTTGTTTGCAATTTTCATCGCTAACACCTTCTTTAATATCATAACAAATAACTTCAACATCAAAACCTTTTAATTTTTTAGCAAAGGCTTTTCCCATGTTTCCATAGCCAATAATGCCAACTGTTTTTCCTTCTAATTCAACACCTCTATTTGCTTCGCGAAGCCATTTTCCATTTCTAATTTCAAGATCAGCTTTTATTAGGTTATTAAACAACATTAATAGCATTCCTAAAGCATGTTCTCCTACGGCATTTCTATTTCCTTCAGGAGCAGATATTAATTGTACGCCTTTTTTCACAGCGTATTCTTCATCAATACTTTCTAGACCGGCGCCAACTCTAGCAATAAATTTTAAGTTAGTTGCTTTGTCTAAAAATGGTTTATCAATATTAAATCTACTTCTAATAACTACACCATCATATTTGTGAATTTTCTCTTCAATTTGCTGTTTGGTTGAAGTATAATCTTCATCACAAATACAGCCTAGTTTTTCTAAACCGGTTTGAAGTAATTGGTGGTTAGTATCAATAAGCAGAACTTTCATTAATATTGTTCTTCTTCGTTTGGAAAATCTTTACTTTTCACATCAGAAATATAATTTTCAAAAGCGTTGTTCATTTCGGTATATAAATCTAAATAGCGACGTAAAAAACGTGGGTGAAACTCGTGTGTCATTCCAAGCATATCATGAGTAACTAACACTTGTCCGTCAACCCCATTTCCAGCACCAATACCAATTACAGGGATAGAAATACTTTCGGCTACTTTTTTTGCCAATTTTGCAGGCACTTTTTCTAAAACCAATGCAAAACAACCTAATTGTTCAAGTAGCAAAGCATCTTCAATTAATTTTTCGGCTTCTTCTTCTTCTTTAGCTCTAACGGTGTACGTTCCAAATTTATAAATAGATTGTGGTGTCAATCCTAAATGACCCATTACAGGAATTCCGGCGGTTAAAATTCTTGAGATTGATTCTCTAATTTCGCTTCCTCCTTCAAGTTTTACTGCATGACCACCAGATTCTTTCATAATTCTAATAGCAGAATCTAAAGCACTTTTAGAGTTTCCTTGGTAACTTCCAAAAGGTAAATCTACCACTACCAAACAGCGTTCAATTGCTCTAACAACAGAACTTGCGTGGTAAATCATTTGATCTAGAGTAATTGGTAGTGTGGTTTCATGACCAGCCATAACATTTGAGGCAGAATCGCCCACTAAAATAATGTCTATTCCTGCGTTATCAACAATTTTAGCCATTGTATAATCATAGGCGGTAAGCATAGCAATTTTCTCGCCATTATTTTTCATTTCTACCAAACTTTTAGTGGTAATTCTTTTATAGTCTTTTTTTGCTGTTGACATGTATTGTTGTTTAAAATCTTAAAAGGTAAAAGTAGTAAAAAATCAGTTTTGTTTTAAAAAGTTCTTATTTTGAATTTATTTTAATTTTTGAATAAAGAAAAACCTTCCTATAAAAGTTTGAGAAATTATGAGAATAAGGTTATATTTACTTCAAATTTAATTCAACTTTGAAAGAGAAAAGTAAAAATACTGATGCATATATTGATCAATTAGAAGAAAAAATTGTTGAGCTTAGTTTACAATTGAAAAGCAAAACAAATGAACTTTCTTTGGTTCAGGAAAGCAATCAAAAATCTATGGGTAAATTAGTTCATAATTTAAAAAACCCAGTTGGAGTTATTTTTTCTTTTTCAGATATGATTTTAGAAGGTATTGATGATTATACTTCTGAAAAATTGGAGAAACACATACAGATAATAAAAAAATCTGCAGATTTCTCAATCCAATTACTAAATCAAATTGCTAAATACACACAATTAGATGCAACTGATTTCAACTTTACTTTTGCGCCTTTAAACTACATTGAAATACTAATGAATATTAGTAAAGAGTTTAAGAATATAGCTTCAGAAAAAAATATTATAATTGAGAAAGAATTTCCTAAAACTCCAATAATACTAATGGTTGATAAGGAGGAAATTAGTGTTGCAATAAGAAATATTTTAAATAATGCTTTAAGATTTTCTAACAAAAATACTA
Organism: Lutibacter sp.; assembly: GCF_013139515.1. Taxonomy (GTDB): domain Bacteria; phylum Bacteroidota; class Bacteroidia; order Flavobacteriales; family Flavobacteriaceae; genus Lutibacter. The sequence goes on along the minus strand of NZ_WTAR01000108.1, from coordinate 5,665 downwards.
CAATTACAATTAAGGTTAAAGAAACTTCAACAGCTATTGAAACTACAATAACAGATGAAGGAATTGGTATTTCTGAAGATGATTTACACGCTGTTTTTAATAATTTTCATGTAGTAAACACCTATTCTGAAGATAAACAAAAATGCATAGGTTTAGGATTATCTATAGCAAAAAAAATAGTTGTAAGTCACAATGGAAAAGTTAGTGCTACAAGTATTTTTAATAAAGGAACTAGCATAACAATAACGCTTCCCAAATAATATTTTTTCTTTTTTCGCTTTAAACGCCTGGTATTTAGATGTATGTAATTTAAAAAATATTTAATTAAATTAAAAAAAAGTGTATCTTTATAAATTACTAAACCCCAAACTAAAACACAATGACAAAGAAGATTGTCACAAATAAAATTTCTTCAAATTTATTAAGTATTTCAAAGGATAAACTAAGTGATACTTATTATTCTTTTTTTGAACATGCACCCATCTCACTTTGGATAGAGGACTTCTCTAAATTAAAAACACATATTGATACTATAGCAAAAGAAAATAATACAGATGCTAAGTCGTACATTAAAGAAAGTAGTTTAAATTCAATTCAAAAATTAGCTACACTAGTTACAATTAAAGACGTTAATTCAACTACTTTAAAATTATATAAAGCCAAAACAAAGCAAGAGTTATTTTCAAATTTAGATAATACTTTTACTGAATCTTCAGGTATTGCTTTTTCAAAACTATTAACAGATGTTTTATTAGGAGCTAAAGTAACCGAAATAGAAACAGTTAATAAAACTCTTGAAGGTGATGAATTTGATATCGCAATTAAATTTAAAGTTGTTGAAGGAAGTGAAAACACACTAGATACAATTATTGTATCTGTAGAAAATATAACCGAAAGAATTAAAGCACGTAAAGCATTAGCTTTAAGTGAAAAAAGATATAGAGCAGCTCAAGAAGCATCAAAAACGGGAAGTTGGGAGTTTGATTTTTCTACAAAAAAAACACATTGGTCAGATGAAGCTTATAAATTAATTGGCTTTAAACCAGAAAAACAATACCTAACGCCTGATTTTTATTTAAAATATGTTCATGCTGATGATAGACACTTGGCAAATGATTTTAGTGTAGATTTTTTACTTAAAAACCCAAATCAAAATTTAAATTATAGAATTATTACGCATCAAGGTGAATTAAAATACCTTAATGAAAAGCGGACAGCAGTAATTAAAAATGGTAGAATTTTAAAAATAATTGGAATTTGTCATGATGTTACCGAAAGTGTACTTTCTGAACAAAAACTAAACACTACTAAAAATTTATTTTCTAAAACACTTTCAAGTATAAAAGATGGGTTTGTAATTTTAGATTATAACTCAAATTATTTATACGTAAATGAACAAGCTTCTAATTTACTTGGAAGATCTTCAGAAGAATTAATAGGAAAACATATTTGGACTGAATTTCCAGAAAAAGAAGGAGACACCTTTTTTGATAATTATCAGGAAGCATTAGAAACACGAAAACCAATAAGTTTTGAAAATTATTTTGAACCTTGGGGACGATGGTTTGAAAACAGAATTATTCCTTCAAGTGAAGGTATGTTATTGTTTTTTCATGAAATAACAAACAAAAAAAGTAATGAAAACAAGTTAAAAACAGCTTACAATATTATTAATAATAGTGCATCTGTATCTGTTTTGTGTAAAAATGAATGGGATTTCCCTGTTGAATTTGCTTCAGAAAACACCATAGATTTGTTGGGTTACAAGCATGTAGATTTTTTAAATAGTAACATAAAAATATATGAAGTTTTACACTCTAATGATATAGAATTTGTAGGATCAGAAATTCTTAAATTTAGTAAAGGAATTTATTCTGACAGACATGCTTTAAAACCTTTTAGAATTATCACAAAACAAGGTGAAGTAAAATGGTTGAAAGTTAAGTTAGAAGCTATTAGAAACCAGCAGAACATATTAACCCACATACAAGGTATTGGTGAAGATATTACAGAACAAAAAAGAACAGAAGATTTATTTATTATAAGTAATCAGCGCATTCAAGATCAATTTAATAATACGCCACTGGCATCAATAATTTGGGATTTGGATTTTAATGTTTTAGAATGGAATAATTCAGCTCAAAGAATATTTGGTTATACTGCTGAAGAAGCTATTGGTTACCCAATTAAAGATTTAATAACACCACCTCACTTAGTAGGTGAAATGAAAAACATTTTAGAGAAACTATTAGTACAAAAAGAAGGTTTTAGAAATACCAATGAAAATGTAACTAAAAATGGTAAAATAATAACGTGTAGCTGGTATAATGTTGGGTTAAAAGATGTTGATGGAAAAGTTATTGGTATGGCATCATTGGTTGATGACATTACAGAAAGGGTAAATTCAAAAATAATAATTGAAAATTCTGAAAAAAAGTACAGAGCCATATTTGAAAAATCTGCTGATGCTGTTTTTATATTAAAAAATGATGTATTTGTTGATTGTAATGAGGCTTCATTAAAAATGTTTGGGTATAGTAGTAAAGAAGTTTTATTTCAAATACATCCTTCAAAAGTATCTCCAAAACAACAACGCGACGGCAGTGATTCAGCAATTAAAGCTGAAGAAATGATAAATCTAGCGATAGAAAATGGAAGTCACAGGTTTAGATGGTGTCACCAACATAAAAACGGTGAAATTTTTCCAGCTGAAGTTTCTCTTACAAAAATTAATGATATTGATAGTCAACCAACAATACATGCAGTAGTAAAAGACATATCAGATAAAGTAAAAAATGAAGAGTTAGAAAAAGTTGTTTATAACATCTCAAAAGCAGCACTTACAATTAATGATTTTAGCGAGTTTGGATTATTTATTAAAAATGAATTACATAAAATAATAGACACTAGTAATTTTTACATAGCACTTTACAATGAAATAACAAACATGTTTAGTACACCATGTTACACTGATGAAAAAGAAGATATTACTGAATTTTCAGCCAATAATACGTTAACAGGTTATGTATTAAAAACAAAAAAATCATTATTAGTAAATGGTAATTCTCATACAGAGTTAATTTCTAAAGGTTTAGTTCATTTAGTAGGTGAAGATTCAAAAATTTGGGTAGGTGTACCTTTAAAAATTAATGAAGAAGTTTTTGGGGTAATTGTAGTTCAAAGTTATGAAAATAAAAATGCATATAATGAAAGCGATGTGCAATTATTAGAGTTTGTTGCAAACCAAATTAGCACAACAATACAGCGAAAAAATGCTGAAAATGAATTAAAAATAGCATTAAATAAAGCACAAGAATCGGATAAATTAAAATCGTCCTTTTTGGCAAATATGAGCCATGAAATAAGAACACCAATGAACGGGATTATTGGTTTTTCAGAATTATTTTTAGAAGATGAATTATCACCTAAAGAAAGAAGAAAATACGCTAAAATTGTAATTAATAGTAGCAAGCAATTGCTATCAATTGTGAATGATATTTTAGATATTTCAAAAATTGAAGCAGGTGCTGTACAATTGCATTACGAAAGCATTAATTTAAATAAGTTATTAGAAGAACTTTACAATTTCTATAAGCCTAAAGCTAATGCTTCTAACTTGCAATTAAATTGTGTAAAGGGTTTGAAAAGCTTTGATAGTTTAATTGAAATTGACCAAACAAAACTAAACCAGGTATTAACAAATTTATTATCTAACGCGTTTAAATTTACCGAAGAAGGAAGTATAGAGTTTGGGTACCAACTTATAGATAGTAACCTTCAGTTTTATGTAAAAGATACTGGAGTTGGAATTGAAAAAGATATTCAAGATAAAATTTTTGATAGATTTATTCAAGCAAACATAGATATAAGTAAAAAACTTCAAGGTACCGGATTAGGATTAGCAATTTCAAAAAAGTTTGTTGAATTATTTGGAGGAAAAATCTGGATAGATTCTAACGCTAAAGGAACCACAATTAATTTTACAATACCATATATAAAATCGAAACTACCAATCATTACTTCTGTTGTGGAAGAACAAAAACCAGCATTACAAGTGAAAGATAAAGAATTAACAATTTTAGTAGCCGAAGATGAGGAATACAATATGATGTTTATTAACGAGTTGTTTTCAAAAACCAATTTTAAACTTATTGAAGCCGATAATGGTAAAAAAGCTGTTGAATTGTCTCAAAGTAATCCAGAGATAGATTTAGTGCTAATGGATATTAAGATGCCAATTATGGATGGAAATGAAGCAATGAAACTTATAAAAAAGGACAGACCAAAGCTACCAATTGTTGCATTATCAGCTTTCGCTATGGAATCTGATAAAAAAATAGCTTTAGAAAAAGGGTTTGATGCTTATTTAACAAAACCAATAGATAAAAAATTACTTTTTAGTATTATTGGCAAATACACTATTTAGAAATAGTATTATTTTTCACAGAGACTAAAGCAGTGTAAACTTAAATTTATATTTTAGCTAAAAATTAATTTATAATAATGTCATCAACAAACATACACGTTCTAAATCCTAGTAAATGGGTGGCATTACATGCTGATTATTTGTATAATTATACTATTAGTAGAATTAATAATCAGGATTTAGCTAAAGACATTGTACAAGATACATTTGTTGCAGCATTAAAAGCAAAAGAAAACTTTCAAGGAAAGGCAAGTGAAAGAACTTGGTTAATTTCAATTCTCAAAAGAAAAATTATTGATCATTACCGTAAAATTAATTCGGCAAAAGGTAAAGCTGAAGTGAAAATGAATTTTTATACAGATGGAGATAGAGAAGGAGAATGGATTGAAGAAAGAGTTCCATCATCTTGGGATAATGAAATTGAAAAAGACATTAATAATACTGAATTAAAAGAAGCCCTAGAAAAATGTATTGGAGCTTTACCAGAAAAGTATGAAATGGTTTTTAGAATGAAAACAATTCAACAGTTTGAAACAGAGGAGATTTGTAAGGAGTTAGAAATAACCTCGTCAAACCTTTGGGTAATTATCCATAGAGCCAGAACTCAATTAAGGAAATGTATGGAAGAAAGTTGGTTTAAAAATTAAATAGATTAAAATGAAATTAAGCTGCGACGAAGCAACAAAAATTTGTGATAAAAACCAATACGGTGAAGCTTCACTTTGGGATAAAATAAGATTAAGTTTTCACTTGTTTTTATGTGAAAAATGCGGAATGTATTCAAAGCAAAATACGGTATTAACTAAATGTTATAACAAACAGAAAGATGAAGAAGGAAGAAAAGAACATTGTTTAAGTGAAGCCGATAAAAAACACCTAGAAAAAGAAGTTAAAGCTAGAATTTAATTTCTTATAATAAACTTTAAACAATAAAAAGGAGCTTAATTTAAGTTCCTTTTTTTGTACTTTTATAATTAAAAAAATGAATTTTATACCTGATATTATTGATGATTATGTTGTAAAACACTCTCAAAAAGAGCCTGAACTTTTACAGCAATTATATAAAGAAACCTGGCAAAAAGTGGTAAACCCACGTATGTTAAGTGGTGCATTTCAAGGGCGTGTATTATCTATGATTTCTAAATTAATACAACCAACCACAATTTTAGAAATAGGAACTTATACAGGATATTCAGCTTTATGTTTAGCTGAAGGAATACAAGAAAGAGGTGCACTTTA